>NZ_JARHXQ010000372.1:0-725 GCF_029222765.1 Arthrobacter sp. Cr_A7
TTGGTGCGGATGCTGAGGGTGGACTTCGAACCAGCCGGGTCATCCGGCCCGGTGCCGTCCGTAACTTCAAAGGTGAGCGAGCCCGGCCCTACATAATCAGGGCCTGCCGTGTACTTCAGTCCTGTGCCGTCGCCCGTGACGGGATCGCTGCCGTCCGAACCGATCAGCTTGATCCGGTCGGTCTGCGTCAGCCGCGGTGAACGGCCCTCCCGGACCTTCACCCACTCGTCCAGGTCGACGTCGGCGGACTGGCCGGCGATGACCTCGATGACCTCGTCCTTGGCCAGGGTGGGCACCTGCTGGCCGAGCCCCGGAACCCAAATGACCGCCGTCGACTGCTGGCCGTCCACGTCCTCCACGGAGTACGGGATGAGCTGCGGCTGTTCGGTGAGGTCCACGATCATGGTGCCGTCAGCGCCTGGCCGGGCGGTGGCAGCCTCAGTGCTGATCGTCAGGTTCTCCCCCACGCCGTCGGGATCCTCGTCGTTCTTCAGGACGGGGACGTCCACTGCGGTCTTTCCCATGGTCTGCGCGGACGTGACCCTGTCGTCACGGGCGATGGGCGCCTTGAGGGGCACCTCGTTGTCCACCACCACCCGAATGGCAGCCTGGGCTGACGCGTCCCTGTCGTCGGCGATGGTGTACCGGACGTTGACGGTTCCGGCTTCGCCCGGTGCCAGCAGGATGATCCTGCCGCTGGCCTTGCTGACGGTGGCCTGCAGTGC
>NZ_JARHXQ010000373.1:0-1726 GCF_029222765.1 Arthrobacter sp. Cr_A7
TTTAAGAGCACACGGTGGATGCCTTGGCATTAGGAGCCGAAGAAGGACGTAGGAATCTGCGATAAGCCTGGGGGAGTCGATAACCGGACTGTGATCCCAGGGTGTCCGAATGGGGAAACCCCGCCAAGCGCGCGAGTGACTTGGTGACCCGCATCTGAACACATAGGGTGCGTGGAGGGAACGCGGGGAAGTGAAACATCTCAGTACCCGCAGGAAGAGAAAACAATAGTGATTCCGTTAGTAGTGGCGAGCGAACGCGGATCAGGCTAAACCGTTCCATGTGTGATAGCCGGCGGGCGTTGCATGGTCGGGGTTGTGGGACTTTCCATACCAGTTCTGCCGGGCTGGTGGGGTGTGATGTGCGTGCATAGGTGAACGGTTTTGAAAGGCCGGCCAGAGAGGGTGTTAGCCCCGTAACCGTAATGTTTTGTACCGCCTGTGAGAGTATCCCAAGTAGTACGGGGCCCGAGAAATCCCGTGCGAATCTGTCAGGACCACCTGATAAGCCTAAATACTCCCTAATGACCGATAGCGGACCAGTACCGTGAGGGAAAGGTGAAAAGTACCCCGGGAGGGGAGTGAAACAGTACCTGAAACCGTGTGCTTACAATCCGTCGGAGCCAGTCTGATTCTGGTGACGGCGTGCCTTTTGAAGAATGAGCCTGCGAGTTAGTGTTACGTCGCGAGGTTAACCCGTGTGGGGCAGCCGTAGCGAAAGCGAGTCTGAATAGGGCGTTGCAGTGGCGTGATCTAGACCCGAAGCGAAGTGATCTACCCATGGCCAGGTTGAAGCGACGGTAAGACGTCGTGGAGGACCGAACCCACTTCAGTTGAAAATGGAGGGGATGAGCTGTGGGTAGGGGTGAAAGGCCAATCAAACTTCGTGATAGCTGGTTCTCCCCGAAATGCATTTAGGTGCAGCGTTGCGTGTTTCTTGCTGGAGGTAGAGCTACTGGATGGCTAATGGGCCCTACAAGGTTACTGACGTCAGCCAAACTCCGAATGCCGGTAAGTGAGAGCGCAGCAGTGAGACTGTGGGGGATAAGCTTCATAGTCGAGAGGGAAACAGCCCAGACCACCAACTAAGGCCCCTAAGCGTGTGCTAAGTGGGAAAGGATGTGGAGTTGCTCAGACAACCAGGAGGTTGGCTTAGAAGCAGCCATCCTTAAAAGAGTGCGTAATAGCTCACTGGTCAAGTGATTCCGCGCCGACAATGTAGCGGGGCTCAAGTACACCGCCGAAGTTGTGGCATTCAAACAATGACTAAGCCTTCGTGGTTCAGGTGTTTGGATGGGTAGGGGAGCGTCGTGTGGGCGGTGAAGTCGCGGTGTAAACCAGCGGTGGAGCCTACACGAGTGAGAATGCAGGCATGAGTAGCGAAAGACGGGTGAGAAACCCGTCCGCCGAATGATCAAGGGTTCCAGGGTCAAGCTAATCTGCCCTGGGTAAGTCGGGACCTAAGGCGAGGCCGACAGGCGTAGTCGATGGACAACGGGTTGATATTCCCGTACCGGCGAAAAACCGCCCATGCTGAACAGGGGATACTAACTGCCCGAGACCTGCCCGATCACCCTTGTGGTGTGAGGGTTTTGGTGGAGCGCAGGACCTGATCCTGGGAGGCAAGCGTATTAACAGGTGTGACGCAGGAAGGTAGCCGAGCCGGGCGATGGTTGTCCCGGTCTAAGGATGTAGGGCGAACGGTAGGCAAATCCGCTGTTCATGATGC
>NZ_JARHXQ010000374.1:0-11919 GCF_029222765.1 Arthrobacter sp. Cr_A7
TTTAAGCAGGCCAGAGGCATTAGCCTCTGGCCTGCTGTGGTTTTCCGGGCACGGCGAGGGGCTGCTGGACGGCATCGAAAACCTCACGCCTGAACCGACGGAAGTAAGCGACCCGCCTGGTGACGCATGTACGCTACCGGGTGGTTCCCAGCGCCTGGGCGGAAACAAGGCGCCGCCTCTGGCTTCTTGACTCTGGCCCGCGCCGACTCAGGAGTGGGCGGCAGCATCCCGGGTGGTGGTCCGGATCCGATACAGGCTGGTGGTCGCGGTGATGTAGAGGTCCTGGCCGTCCGGTCCCCCGAAGCAAACGTTCGATACTCTTTCGGGTATTGGAAAGGTTTCCAGGAGATCGAAGGACGGGGAGTAGACGCGCACTGCCTCCCCGGCAGAAGTCCAGATCCTGCCGTGGACGTCCACCCTCAGCCCATCGGCAGCCTGGCCTTCTTCAAGCTCGAGAGAGGTTCCGTTGCGGTGGCAGAAGCCATCGAGCACATCGTAGGCGACGATTCGCAACGGGACGCCACGAGCCGGCCCGGCGGTGTCCGTAACGTAAAGGACCGACTCGTCCGGTGAGAAGGCCAGCCCGTTCGGATACACGAGCTCCGTGATCACAGCAGTGAGGGTCCCCGAAACGGGCTCGAACCGGAAAACGTAGCAGCCGCCGTACTCCTGCTCTCCCTCGTGCCCTTCCTTGGTGCCCGGCAGGATCCCGTATGGCGGGTCAGTGAACCAGACACTGGAGTCGCGGGCAATCACGACGTCGTTGGGCGAGTTCAGCCGGCACCCCTGGAAGGAATCAACCAGCCCTGTCACAGCTCCCCCGCGGTCACGCTCAACCCGGCGGCGCCCGTGGCTGCACTGAACAACAGTTCCGTCGGCGTCGAGGGTCCGGCCATTGGTGAATTCCACCCCCTGGCCGTATTCACGGGTCATTCCTGTGGCGGGGCTGAACTCAAGGATGCGGTCATTCGGAATATCGCTCCAGCGGACCGTCTGCGACGACGGCACCCATACGGGACCCTCAGCCCATACCGAGCCCGTGAACACGCACTCCAACCCGCCAACGGTCAGTTCAGCACCCATCCTTGCCCTTCTGTATCCAGTGCGCACCCTTCACAGCCCTTATCCTGCCTATCTGGTTTGGCCAAGACAAGACAGCGGGGCCACCCGTAAGGTGACCCTGCTGCACATGCGATGTGGTGGCGCCGTCGTTTGCTGCGAACGCCGTTACAAGTGGATGTCAGTGGCCGCCGCGCCACTTCTTCCCGGAGTCAACAACCTGTACTGCGGCGGCCAAGGTGCCGTCAGCCAGGCTGCCCCAGGCATAAATGATCGTGTTTTTGCCGCCCTCGACGGTGACGTCGACCGGCCCGATCACGGGGGCGGTTGTTCCGGCGGCGGCAACGGAGGCTGAGATGGTGCCGGCCTTCAGCTTCAGGGTCGCCTCGTCAGGATTGCTGAGCCCTTCGATCACTGCGGTTCCACCGGCCAGGACGTCGACGGCGGGGGCTGCGGCTACGTGCCTGACCGTCAGCTTGCCTTTATTGTCGTTGCGGGGAGCCTTGGTGTCGTTGGTGAAGAGTGTGGCTGTTGGGGCACCGCCGGCGTCGAGGTGGGCCACCGCTGTGTAATTTCCGCCGTTGTCGAGTTCAACGGTAACGGGTCCGATCACCGGATTGTCGGCGTTGGGGGCGTCGGAGCCGGTGATGGCGATTTTGTAGTCGCCGGCTGCAAGTTCCAGGGGACCGGCCAGGCTTTCGGGTGTGAAGTCGTCCAGGGTCAGTTTGCCGTTGACCCACACGTCCACGGTTAAGTCGGGTACAGCGTGCAGGACCGAGAGCTTGGCTGGGTCCTCACCGTGGTGGTGCCAGCCTCCGGCCTGGGCTGGAGCCGCGAAGGTCAGTGCGGCTGCGAGCGACAGCGCTCCGGCGGCGATGGGTGTTTTGCGCATTTCAAACTCCTCAGAGGGATGCCCGGGGACGGGCTGTGTTTGTGCTGACACCTCTACTACCGGCGGACTGTCCTCTGTGGATGCAAATTCATGAATCTTCTTAAACGCGGGGCTGGTTACGTCACCCCGCTGTTCCTACGCCAGCATGACTGTGCCGTTCGTCGGCAGCCCGTCCGGGAACACGATGGGAACCGGGGCAGCCACTGCCGGGTCGGGGGAGTCCATCGCCTGCAGGTGAAGGTGCGGCTCGGTGCTGTTGCCGGAGTTGCCACAGGTCCCCACCGGATCGCCGGGTACAACCGCCTGGCCCGGTTGTACGCAGATGCTCCCGCGCTTGAGGTGGCACAGGGCGATGAACACCCCGTTGCTTTCGAGGACCACGTGATTGCCCGCCAGGCCAACCCAGCCTCTGCGCACCCTGCCGGCCTGGGTGGCTGCGTAGCCGATCGACGGAAAGCCACGGAAGCTCCCGTGATCCGTTTCGCCGTCATGGACCGTCCTCACCGTCCCTGCCACCGGAGCGATCACAGGCCGCCCGAACCCGATGAACTTCTCCGGCCGCTCGGGCCGGAAGGCCGACAGCAGGCTGAACGGCGCAGAGCGTCCGCTGCCGTCGACCGGTGTGAAATCTATCGAATACCCCGTGCCGAACAGGTGCGTGCCGTGGCTGGGCACCCGGTTCGCGGGGGAGTTCTGCACCAGCCACCGGCCCCTGAACGGATAGGAGAGGTTCACCGTCATGCCCCGAGCCTAGGCCCGCCCGGTGCTCCCGGGCTTGTTCGCGGGTCAGAACTTTCAAGGCCCGGATCCGCGAACAAGCCCGGGACGGCCCCCCGGTTGTGCCGTGGGCGTCCTCCCCGCCCACAATAGGCACATGGCAAAAAGCAGCAAGGGCAGGATGCCGCGTCTGGAAGACGTGGCGGACGTTGCCGGCGTGTCCCATCAGACGGTCTCCAGGGTGGTCAACAACCATCCCAACGTCAGCAAGGCCACCCGCGAAAAAGTGGAGGCGGCCATTGCGGAGCTGGGGTACCGGCGGAACACCGCTGCCCGCAGCCTTGTAACCCGGCGCTCGCAGACCATCGGCGTGCTGGCCAGCGAGCTGGCCCAGTACGGCCCGGCCAACACGCTCCTGGGCGTGGAGCAGGCCGCCCGCGACGGCGGCTACTTTGTCAGCATCGCCGCGCTGCGCGAGGTCAGCCGCGACGCAATTTCGGACGCCGTCAGCCACTTCATGGACCAGGCCGTGGACGGGATCGTGGTGCTGGTGCCGCACTCGGACACCCTGTTGGCCCTTGACGAAATGGAGCTTTCAATTCCCGTGGTCGCAGTGGGGTCCCTCGGCAACAGCAACGTCAGCGGGGCAATGGTGGACCAGCGCCACGGCGCCAAGCTCGCCGTCGAACATCTCATCGGCCTGGGGCACCGGCAGATCGGCCACGTCTCCGGGCCGCCGGACTGGACGGACGCCGGCGAGCGGGCCGAAGGGTGGCGGGAGGCCCTCCGGGAGGCCGGGCTCCCTGACGGCCACCTGGCGGAAGGCGACTGGAGCGCCGGCAGTGGCTACGACATCGGCCGCACGCTCGCGGCTAAACGCAACGCCACGGCGGTTTTCGTGGGCAACGACCAGATGGCACTGGGCCTGCTGCGGGCGTTTGCCGAAGCGGGCGTCCGGGTGCCCGACGACGTCTCCGTCGTGGGCTTCGATGACCAGCCGGAATCGGGGTACTTCACCCCGCCCCTCACCACCGTCCGCCAGGACTTCGAGGAGCTCGGCCGGCGCTGCATGGACATCATGCTGAAGGAGATCGAAGCCGGGGCAGCCGTCAGCTCCACCGTTGTCACCCCGGAACTGGTCCTCCGGGCCAGCACCGCGCCGCCGGCCGCCGCCGGATAAGGGACCGCAGCGGCACACCGCAAAAATCCGCGCAAAGAATTTTCCATGAATCTGCATCCAACTCCGGGCCTGCGCCAGTAGTAGAGGTGTAAGCAAAAAACGCCCGCCAGCCGGGCCGATCAAGGAGAAGGACATGCGCAACACGATCTTCACAGCAGGTGCCGGTGCAGCGGCAATTGCGGCTGCAATCGCTCTCGCCGGCCCCGCCCAGGCAGCCGAAGGAGACGCCCAGCTCTCCGTGCTGCATGGCGTCCCCGGACTGACCGTGGACGTCTGGGTCAACGGCGAACGCACCCTGGACGACTTCACCCCGGGCACCCTGGCCGGACCGCTCGCCCTGCCGGCCGGAGCCTATGACCTGGCCATCACGGCCTCGGATGCCGCCGACGCTTCCGCCGCCGTCATCGGGCCCGTCAGCGTAACCCTGGCCGCCAACGGAAACTACACCGCCGTCGCCAACCTGGACGCCGCAGGAAAGCCCACCGCCAACCTCTTCACCAATAACGTGTCGCAGATCGAAGCTGGCAAGGGCAAGCTGACCGTCCGCCATACCGCGGCTGCCCCCGCCGTTGATGTCCTGGCCGGTGGCACCGCCGTCATCAGCAACCTGGCCAACCCCAGCGAGCAGACCCTCACGCTGGATCCCGGAACCATCCCGGCAGCAGTTGCCGCCGCCGGCACCACCGCCCCGGTGATCGGCCCGGCCGATGTCACCGTTGCCGAAGGTACGCACACCATCGTCTACGCGTGGGGCAGCCTGACGGACAAGAACCTGCAGCTTGCGGTCCAGACCATCGAAGGCCTGCACTCCGCTCCGGGTTCAGTACCGGGCGCCCTTGACGGCTCCGCCAAGACGGCAGCGGTAGAACCCGCCGCCATCGCCCTCGGCTTCGGCGCCATCGCGATCGCCCTCCTGTTCGGCGGCATGGGTGCAGCCCGGGCACTGGGCGGACTGCGCAAGCAGCGGTAACAAGAAAAAGCAGTAACAGCAGTTTTTACGAACTGCAGGAGTAGGCCGGCTGCCCGGGGCAATCCGGGCGGCCGGCCATCATCCATCGAAATACCAGCAATCCTCCGGTGATGCGGGAAAGGCCAGCGAGATGAACAGAGGTACGGCGACGGCAGGGGAGTCCCGCCGTCGTTCTTTCGATTTTGCGGGTGCTGCCTTCCTCGTGGCGGCCGCGCTGCTTCTTCCCGCCTGTGCCCCGGCCGGTCCCACCCCGCCGCAACCTCCGGCCGCAGCTTCCAGCCCCGCGGCCACCCCCACTCCGGCTGCCACGGTGGACCGAACAACCTCCCCGCCTGCGCCTCCCGCCACCACCGCTACCGCGGCAGCGCCGGAAGCGGCGGCGCCGGTCGTCCCGGTCCGGCCCGCCACCCCACCGGCCGCGGCGCCACAAGAGCCGGCCCCAACGACCCTGACCGTCGCCGGAACGTCGATCGACTTCCCCGTGGTACCCGGGGGAGTGTCGGACGAAGGTGCGATGGAGATCCCGGACGCGTTCGACCAGGCCGCCTGGTACCGGTTTGGCCCTGCTCCCGGAGCAACAGCCGGCACTGCCGTGATCGCAGGCCACATCGACACAAAGTCGGACAATGCACCGTTTTCGCAGCTGAAATCGCTGGCCGCAGGAACAACCATCCGCGTGGGGCGTGATGGTGCTCCCGCCCTGAACTACCGGGTGGTCAAGGTCGAATTGATGGCCAAGGACAGCTTTGACGGCGAGGCACTGTTCCGCAGGTCCGGGCCGCACGAACTGAAAGTGGTGACCTGCGGCGGCAGGTGGCTGGACGAGCGGATGGACTACAGCGACAATGTGATTGTCACCGCGGTCCTTGAATGAGCGGTGAGCCAGCCGTGATTCTCGCCACCGATGCCGGGAAGGAGTCCCTCGTGACACTTCCTGGGCAGCCTTCCCGTGGATGGGAAGACGGGCTGACCGATTCCTTCCTTGCGGGGGATGAGCAGGCACTGGCTACCGCCTACCGTGAATTTGCGCCGCTGGTCCACACCCTGGCCCTGCGCTCGCTGGCGGACCGTGCGGCTGCCGACGACGTAACCCAGGAAGTCTTCATCCGGGTCTGGCGCTCCCGGGGCACGTTCAATCCGCAGGTGGCACGGCTCCCGGCCTGGATCGTGGGCATCACCCGGAACGTCATCTCGGACATGCACTCCGCGTCCGCACGGGAAGCGCGCAAGGCCGTGGCGGCAGTGGGTGCCGGGATGGCCGATGAAGCAGGTCCGGGAACCGAGGCCGCCGAGGCGCTGGCGGACCGGCTGCTGCTGGACGGGGAACTGGACAGGTTGGGCGAACCCCAGGGCTCCATCATGAAACTCGCCTTTTACGAAGACCTGACGCACGAGCAGATTTCGCGGAAACTGGACCTGCCCCTTGGTACGGTCAAGAGCCACATCCGCCGCAGCCTGACGCACCTAAGGAAAAGATTGGAGGTTGACCATGCCGCACCTTGATCCGGAAGAGTTGAGCCTCCTTGCCCTGTATGGCGACTGGGAGGACGAGGCCAGCAGGGAGCACCTGAGGGTCTGCCCTTCCTGCGCCTCGGACTATGCGGCGCTGCGCCGCACCGTGGACGCCGTGAAAACGGCGCCGGACACCAGCAGCCTGTCCGTCCCCGGTCCGCAGGTATGGGCCGGCATTCACCGCGAACTTGGCCTGTCACCGTCGGTTCAGGAGGATCCGCTGAGTGCCGCCCGGCGTGACACCGAACGGCACGCCGCCCTGCCCCATGCGGAACGGCCGGATGCCGGCGGTGTGCAGTCCGCCACCCCTCGGGATGCGGATCAAGGTGCCGGCCCACAGGATGCCGACCCGCGACGTGCAGTGCGGGACGCTGGGCAGCAGGGCCGCGTCCCGCCGTCGGACGCTCACGCCCGCATCTACCCCCGAAAGAATCCCGCATGGTGGCAGCGCACCGGCACCTGGATGGCCGCCGCCGCGGCAGCGGTCCTGGTGGCCGTGGGCGGGATCTGGGCGTTCAACCGCCCGCTGCAGCCACAGCCGCTCGCGGAAGCCCAGCTGACGCCGCTTGCGGAGTACTCAGCCACGGGATCGGCGCGGGTGGTTGAAACGGCGGGCGGGGCACGAACCCTGGAAGTCACCCTCGACAAGGACGAGGCGCAGGGCTACCAGGAAGTGTGGCTGATCGCTCCCGATCTTTCGCGGCTGGTGAGCCTGGGCGTGATGAATGCGGACTCGGGGACGTTCCAGGTGCCCGAGGGACTGGAGCTCGCCGACTATCCCATCGTGGACGTCTCGGACGAACCCGTTGACGGCAACCCCGCGCACTCGAGCGTCAGCATCGTCAGGGGAACGCTCTCTTCCTGACGGGGCCCCTGCCGCCTCCTGAACGGGCCCTGCCGCCCGGGATTTTCAGTCCTTCCCGGCGCGGTCCTTCCGCCGTTCCTGCAAGAGCAGGCTCAACGTCCCCAGCTTGCTCCACTGCGTGACGACGGCCATGGTTACCAACGCGGCGGCCGTGTGCGCGTACAGCATGAGGTGCAGCGAATGCGGGGCCGCAGCTTCCTGGGATCCTGGTTCGGCCGGCGGAGCTCCCGCGTCATGCCCGTGCCCCGGCAGCGGGACGCCGGAAGAGATCGAGAAGGCGGCGAAGGCCAGGTGCAGGAGCTGCTGCGCGAGTCCGGCCGCCAGTAGGATTGCCCAGGCCGGGAGCTGCCGGGGCCCGACCATGGACGCGGCCATCCCGAGCAGCGCAGCCAGGGCCAGGACGATCAGGACCGCCGGGGACTGGCCGCCCGACGCCACGTGCGCGGCCCAGCCAAGTCCGGTTGCAAGGGGACCTGCCAGCCAGACCGGGGCGCCGCTCCCCGTGGGCACCGGGTGCCGGGGGTTGTGCATGTGGTTCCCCTGTCCGTTGAGGTCTGTCCCTGCCTCCTGTCCTTACCCATTCTGCAGCCCACGCATCCATGGGCTGCAGGGAAACTGCGGCAGATGGCTGTCGAGCTATTGACTTGGTTCTTGTTAGCGCTCACAATTAAGGCCAGGCCGCGATGTTGCGGCAGCTATTGGAGGAACATTCTTATGAACGCAGTGGACGGCTCGGACGTCTTTGTCATCGGCGTGGACTACGGGACCCTTTCCGGCCGCGCCGTCGTAGTGCGGGTGCGGGACGGCAAGGAGCTCGGCAGCGGCGTATTCGACTACCCGCATGCAGTGGTTACCGATGCCCTGCCCCGGGATGCGGCAGGGGGCGGGGCAGGCGTCCGGCTTCCCGGCGAATGGGCGCTGCAGGTGCCGAACGACTACCGGGATGTCCTGCGGAATGCCGTTCCCGCCGCCGTCGCGGACGCGGGGATCGACCCGGCCGCCGTCGTCGGAATTGCCACGGACTTTACCGCCTGCACCATGGTGCCGGTGAAGGCCGACGGTACCCCGCTGAACGAACTGCCCGGCTTTGCGGACCGGCCGCACGCCTATGTCAAGCTCTGGCGCCACCATGCGGCGCAGCCGCAGGCAGACCGGATCAACCAGCTGGCCGCCGAGCGCGGGGAGGAGTGGCTGCCCCGGTACGGTGGGCTGATTTCCTCTGAATGGGAGTTCGCCAAGGGCCTGCAGCTGCTGGAGGAGGATCCCGAAGCGTACGCCGAGATGGACCACTGGGTGGAAGCGGCCGACTGGATCGTGTGGCAGCTCTGCGGCCGGTATGTCCGCAACGCCTGTACGGCCGGCTACAAGGGGATCTACCAGGACGGGCGCTACCCGTCGGAGGACTTTCTGGCCGCCCTGAACCCGCAGTTCAAGGACTTCGTCAGCAGCAAGCTCGAGCACACCATCGGCCGGCTGGGCGACGCCGCCGGATACCTCACGGCCGAAGCGGCCGCGTGGACGGGGTTGCCGGAAGGCATCGCCGTTGCAGTAGGCAACGTGGATGCACACGTCACTGCCCCCGCAGCAAGGGCGGTGGACCCCGGCCAGCTGGTGGCGATCATGGGCACCTCCACCTGCCACGTCATGAACGGCACCGAACTCCACGAAGTCCCGGGCATGTGTGGCGTGGTGGACGGCGGCATCGTGGAGGGCCTCTGGGGCTACGAGGCCGGCCAGTCCGGCGTCGGCGATATCTTCGGCTGGTTCACCAAGTACGGAGTTCCGCCCGCGTACCACCAGGCCGCCGAGGCCGCGGGCCTGGGAATCCACGAATACCTCACCGAACTCGCCTCATCCCAAGCCATCGGCGAGCACGGCCTGATCGCCCTGGACTGGCACTCCGGCAACAGGTCAGTCCTGGTGGACCACGAGCTCTCCGGCATTGTGGTGGGCCAGACCCTCGCCACCAAGCCCGAGGATACCTACCGCGCCCTGCTCGAAGCCACCGCCTTCGGTACCCGCACCATCGTGGACGCTTTCCGTAACTCCGGCGTTCCGGTGAAGGAGTTCATCGTTGCCGGCGGGCTGCTCAAGAACAAGCTCCTGATGCAGATCTACGCGGACGCCACCGGGCTGCAGCTGTCCACCATCGGCTCAGAGCAGGGCCCGGCGCTCGGGTCCGCCATCCACGCCGCCGTCGCCGCCGGGAAGTACGCGGACATCCGGGCGGCCGCCGCCGCCATGGGAGCGGAGCCGGGCGAGGTGTACACCCCCATCCCGGAAAACGTGGCAGCGTACGACGAACTCTTCCAGGAGTACAAGACCCTGCATGACTACTTCGGCCGGGGAAGCAACGACGTGATGCACCGGCTCAAGGCCATCCAGCGCAGGGCGGCGGGCCCGCTCCCGGGTTCCCCGGCACCCACATCCCAGGTCGCCGAGGAGGTGTCCGCATGAGCCCGGAAATCCTTGGGACCATTGCACGGATCCGGGAAGAGGTCTGCGCCCTGCACGCCGAGCTGACCCGCTACGAACTGGTGGTGTGGACAGCGGGCAACGTCTCCGCCCGGGTACCGGGCCATGACCTGATGGTCATCAAGCCGTCAGGCGTGTCCTATGACGCCCTGACGCCGGAGCAGATGGTGGTCACCGACCTCTACGGCGTTCCGGTGGCGGGCAACGACGACGGCGAGTGGGGCAATCCGGCGCTGTCGCCGTCGTCGGACACGGCCGCGCATGCCTTCGTGTACCGGCACATGCCCGAGGTGGGCGGGGTGGTGCATACGCATTCCACCTACGCCACGGCCTGGGCCGCCCGCGGGGAGGCCATCCCGTGCGTGCTCACCATGATGAGCGACGAGTTCGGCGGGTCCATCCCCGTGGGGCCGTTCGCGCTGATCGGCGACGATTCGATCGGCCACGGCATCGTGGAGACGCTAAAGAACTCGAACTCGCCGGCGGTGCTGATGCAGAACCACGGTCCGTTCACCATCGGCAAGGACGCCGCATCGGCGGTGAAGGCGGCGGTGATGTGCGAGGAAGTGGCCCGTACCGTCCACATCTCGCGGCAACTGGGTGAGCCCGTGCCCATCGACCAGGGCCACATCGACTCGCTCTACGCCCGCTACCAGAACGTCTACGGCCAGTAACAGCCGGTCACCAACAACCCGGTAACAGCGCCCGCCGTTGTCACGAAACTTTTCCAGGAGAACCCATGAGCACTGCAGCAAACACCTCCCTCGACGGTTACGAGGTCTGGTTCCTCACCGGCAGCCAGCACCTCTACGGCGAGGACGTCCTCAAGCAGGTGGCAGCCCAGTCGCAGGAAATCGCCAACCAGCTCAACGCCAGCTCCGCCGTTCCGGTCCGGATCGTCTGGAAGCCGGTCCTGACCGACTCGGACGCCATCCGCCGCACCGCCCTCGAGGCCAACTCGGATGATTCCGTCATCGGCGTGACCGCCTGGATGCACACCTTCAGCCCCGCCAAGATGTGGATCCAGGGCCTGGACCTGCTCCGCAAGCCGCTCCTGCACCTGCACACCCAGGCCAACCGCGACCTGCCGTGGGCGGACATCGACTTCGACTTCATGAACCTCAACCAGGCGGCGCACGGTGACCGCGAGTTCGGGTACATCCAGTCCCGCCTGGGCATCGCCCGGAAGACCGTCGTCGGGCATGTGTCCAACCCCGAGGTGGCACGCCAGGTGGGCTCCTGGCAGCGCGCGGCCGCCGGCTGGGCCGCCGTTCGCACCCTGAAGCTGACCCGCTTCGGCGACAACATGCGCAACGTCGCCGTCACCGAAGGCGACAAGACCGAGGCCGAGCTGCGCTTCGGCGTCGCGGTCAACACGTGGTCAGTCAATGAGCTCGCCGACGCCGTGCACGGCGCTGCCGAGTCCGACGTCGACGCGCTGGTGGCAGAGTACGAGGACCTTTACGACGTGGTTCCGGAGCTCCGCGCAGGCGCAGCCCGCCACGAGTCCCTCCGTTGCGGTGCCCGGATCGAACTGGGACTGCGGAGCTTCCTGGAAGGGAACGGCTCCGCCGCTTTCACCACCTCTTTCGAGGACCTCGGAGCGCTCCGCCAGCTTCCCGGCCTGGCTGTCCAGCGGCTGATGGCTGCCGGTTACGGGTTCGGCGCCGAGGGTGACTGGAAGACCGCCATCCTGGTCCGCGCCGCGAAGGTCATGGGCGGTGACCTGCCCGGTGGTGCCTCCCTGATGGAGGACTACACCTACCACCTGGAACCCGGCGCGGAAAAGATCCTGGGTGCGCACATGCTGGAGGTCTGCCCGTCGCTGACCGCAGCGAAGCCCCGGCTTGAAATCCACCCGCTGGGCATCGGCGGCAAGGAGGACCCGGTCCGCCTGGTGTTCGACGCCGATGCCTCCCCGGGCGTCGTCGTCGCCCTGTCCGACATGCGGGACCGCTTCCGCCTGGTGGCCAACGCCGTCGACGTGGTGCCGCTGGACCAGCCGCTGCCCAACCTGCCCGTGGCACGCGCCCTCTGGCAGCCCAAACCGGACTTCGCCACCTCCGCCGCCGCCTGGCTCACCGCCGGCGCCGCGCACCACACCGTCCTGTCCACCCAGGTGGGCATGGACGTCTTCGAGGACTTCGCGGAGATCGCCAGGACGGAACTGCTCACCATCGACGAAGGCACCACCATCCGCCAGTTCAAGAAGGACCTGAACTGGAACGCCGCGTACTACAAGCTGGCCG
>NZ_JARHXQ010000375.1:0-9935 GCF_029222765.1 Arthrobacter sp. Cr_A7
TTTATGCCCGCTCTGTTTTTATCTGAAGCCCAGTTCCGTCTACAGCGCGCCCTGCGACTCCAGGAGAACGGCAAGGCCCCGGAGGGCGTCTTCCGCCTTTTCGCGGCTTACAGCCCCGTTCAGGGCGTTCTCGCTGATGCCCAATTCCACCTCGCACCCGTGCTGGAAGTCAGCCGTCATCACGTGAAGCAACGACCGGGCGTCCACGCCGTTGATACCGGCTTTGGCGATCGTCACAGGAAGCCCGGTGTCGGTGACGGCCCGGACAAAGATGGCTGCCGGCCGTGCGTGCAGGCCGACGGAGGCCGTGACCACGGCCTTGTGTGTTGGCAAAGGGGACTCCTTCGTCGTGACGGCCCCCATCCGTCGGTAACAGAATTTCCTGACCAAATATAGCGGGCCTGCATCGTCCACTACCAAAGAAGGTATCGGCTGCACGGAGCTGGTCTAGACCTGCCCTACGATTGAAGGGGAAAATCGACGGCAGGGAGACAGACCATGGCGGTTGGCGCTAAGGGAATCAGGGGCGAGATTGACCGTGCCAGCGGCACGGCGATCTATGTCCAGCTGCGGGAGATCCTGCGGAGCTACATCGCTGAGTCCTGCCCGCCGGGTTCTGCGCTGCCCTCCGAGCGGGATCTTGCGGAGCGGTTCGGACTTGCCCGGATGACCGTCCGCCAGGCGATCGACGCGCTGGTGGGTGAAGAGGTCATTGAACGGGTGGTGGGACTGGGCACCTTTGTCCGCCGGCCAAAACTCGACCTTCAGGTAAAGCTGACCTCCTACAGCGAGGAGATGCAGCGCCGCGGCATGGTCCCGGCAGCCAAAGTCCTCAGCTTCGAACAAATCGGCGCCAGCGCCTTCCTCGCGCGTGAACTGCAGCTGGACGAAGGGACGCCGCTGGTGCGCTTCCGCCGGCTGCTGCTCGCTGACGGTGAGCCCATGAGCGTTGATGAAAACTTCATTCCTGCCCACCGGGTGCCCGGACTCCTCGATGGTGAACCCCCGACGTCACTGTATAACGTCCTCAGCGAGCAATTCGGGCTGGTGATGGAGTGGGGCGAGGACATGATCGAGGCCACCGCTGCTTCGCCGTCCACCGCCCGGCTGCTTAACGTCGAGGTCGGGTCTCCGTTGCTGAAAATCCAGCGGCACGCCTTCGTTGCCCGGGCAATGGTGGACTATTCGGTGTCCTACTACCGTGCGGACAGGTACAAGCTGTGGGTTCCCCTGCAGCGTCCCGGAGCACGCCGGGCGCGGAACCACTAGACCTGGCAGGAATCCTGGCGGCCTGCCTGGGTCCGGCTGCCTGAAGCCTGCCGAACAGGCAAACAGAAGAGGCCCGGTCCATGTGGACCAGGCCTCTTGCTGTCTGAACGCGGATCTTAGTGGGACAGGCTCTTTGCTTCTTCGGGGGCTTCAACCGCTGCATGACCGTGGCCGTGGGCGGCTTCCAGCTCTGCAGGAGTGGCAGGAGCAACCCGGTCCTCGAAGAACCACTTGGAGAGGAACGCGCGGCGCTTCTCCTTGCTGGTCACCACACCGTGCTCGTTCGGCACGGCCGGAAGCACCTCAGGCGACTCGAATCCCACCAGCTTGTAGCGCTTGTACTCATCAAGAGGTGCGTGGACCTCGATGAATTCGCCGTGGGGGAGACGGACGATGCGGCCGGTTTCGCGGCCGTGGAGTGCAATCTCGCGGTCCTTGCGCTGGAGGGCCAGGGCAACGCGCTTGGTGACGATGAACGCAATGATCGGGCCGATGAAGAACAGGGCGCGCAGCCAGTACGTGACATCGTTCAGCGAGACACCAAAGTGCGTGGCGATGAGGTCGGAACCTGCAGCTGCCCACATCACGCAGTACCAGACGAACCCTGCCATGCCGATCGCCGTACGGGTCGGGGCGTTGCGGGGACGGTCCAGGACGTGGTGCTCGCGGTCGTCCTTGGTGATCCACCGCTCGATCCACGGGTACATGAACATCACGGTGAAGAGGATGCCGGCAGGCACGAGGGCCGGAAGCAGGACGTTGAAGCTGAAGACGAAGCCGAACCAGTCCTGTTCCACCTGCCAGTTGCCCAAGGTGCCGGGCATCAGGCGCAGGGCGCCGTCAACGAAACCGATGTACCAGTCGGGCTGGGTACCGGCTGACACGGGAGAGGGATCGTACGGGCCGTAGTTCCAGATCGGGTTGATGGTGAAGAAACCGGCCATCAGGGCCAGGACACCGAACACGATGAAGAAGAAGCCACCGGCCTTGGCGGCGTAGACAGGTCCCAGAGGGTAGCCGACAACGTTGTTGTCGTTGCGGCCCGGGCCGGGGTACTGGGTGTGCTTGTGGACGACCACCATGAAGAGGTGCAGCACGATCATCAGCAGGATCAGTGCCGGCACAAGCAGGATGTGCAGCATGTACAGGCGGCCGATGATGGCCGTTCCCGGGAACTCCCCGCCGAACAGGAAGAACGAGATGTACGTTCCGATGACCGGGATGGACTTGATCACGCCGTCGATGATTCGCAGGCCGTTGCCGGAGAGCAGGTCATCGGGGAGGGAGTAGCCGGTGAAGCCGGCAGCCATCGCGAGGATGAGGAGCACGCCACCCACAACCCAGTTCATTTCGCGGGGCTTGCGGAACGCTCCGGTGAAGAAAACCCTCAGCATGTGCACGGCGATGGAAGCCACGAACAGCAGTGCCGCCCAGTGGTGGACCTGGCGCATGAACAGGCCGCCGCGGACGTCAAAGGAGATGTCCAGCGACGAGTTGTACGCCACCGACATTTCGACGCCCTTAAGGGGAACGTAGGAACCGTCGTAATGCGTCTCCGCCATGGACGGATCGAAGAAGAACGTCAGGAACGTGCCCGAGAGGAGCAGGATGACGAAGGAGTACAGTGCCACTTCGCCGAACATAAAGGACCAGTGGTCCGGGAATACCTTGCGGCCGAATTCCCGGAGGATTCCGGAACCGCCAACACGTGCATCGACGAAGTCGGTGAACCGGCCTGTCTTGGTTTTGGCGACGAAAGCGGGCTCAGCTGTTGATGCTGCGCTCATGCATATCACGCTCCCAGTAACTTGGTCCTACGGGTTCTTTGAAGTCGCTGGTGGCGACCAGGTAGCCCTCGTCATCAACTGCGATGGGCAGCTGGGGGAGAGGACGGCTGGCGGGGCCGAAGATCACCTTGCACTCCTGCGTGAGGTCAAAGGTGGACTGGTGGCACGGGCACAGCAGGTGGTGCGTCTGCTGCTCGTAAAGAGCAACAGGGCACCCGACGTGGGTGCAGATCTTGGAGTAAGCAACGATTCCGTTGTATCCCCAGTCCTCGCGTCCCGCGGAAGGGTTCAGCGACGCGGGATCAAGGCGCATCAGCAGCACAACTGCCTTGGCCTTCTCGTTGAGCTTGCCCTCGTGGAGTTCGTTCAGGCCTTCGGGAATGACGTGGAATGCCGAGCCGATGGTGACGTCCGATGCCTTGATGGGCGTGCCGTCGGGGTCACGTGCGAGACGCTTGAGCTGCCCGTCCTGGGGAGCCCACATGGTGTGGGCAAGCTTGTTGTCCGGACGCGGGCCGAGGTCGCCGAAGATGGCGACCGCCGGAAGCGGTGCGAGTGCAACGGCACCCAGCAGGGTGTTCCGGATCAGCGGACGGCGCTTGATGCCCGTCTCTTCCACGATGTCGTCAACGATGCGGACGGCAGCCTGCCGGTCCTCTTCGTAGCGGATTGCGTGGCGTTCCTCGGAGACTTCGTGGTCCGGCATCAGGGCCTTGGCCCAGTGCACGATGCCGGTGCCGATGCCGAGCATCGCGAAAGCCGTTCCAAGACCCAGGAGCATGTTCTGGATCCGGATGGTGTCAATGGTTGAGTCTCCAGGCCCCAGATCGATGGCAAAGTACGCCACCAGGAAGATCAGGGTTCCAACAACAGAGATGCCAAATAGTAAGGCGACCTGCCGTTCTGCCCGCTTTGCGGCCTTCGGGTCCGTGTCAGCCAGGCGCAAACGGTGCGGGGGAATTCCAGGGTCCTGGAACTTCTCCACCTCATTCTGACCAGCCGTAGCTACGGTGCCCGAGTGGTTCGGACTGCCGTCACTATGGTTGCCCATAATTCGCCTCATCCTTCTCTCGTCCCGGCGGTTGCCGGGTTAGTTTCTAATATCAACCTGCTGACAGGGCAGCAGAAGTTTGTTGGTGCGTTGCCGGACGTCAGGACGTACGGGAGGTCAGCCAGATGGTGAAGGCGATGATGACACCCAAGCCGGCAACCCAGACAAACAGGCCTTCTGCGACGGGACCAAGGGAGCCAAGGTCAGCGCCGCCGGGGGAACCGCTGGTCTCGATCTGCTTCAGGAAGGTGATGATGTCGCGCTTGCCTTCGGGAGTGATGTTGGAATCACTGAAGACGGGCATGTTCTGCGGGCCGGTGACCATGGCCTCGTAGATGTGCTTTCCGGAAGTGTCAGACAGTGCCGGAGCGAACTTGCCGCGGGTCAGTGCACCGCCGGCGGCAGCAGCGTTGTGGCACATGGCGCAGTTGGTGCGGAACAGTTCGCCACCCTCAGCAGCGTTGCCGCCCTCATCCAGCAGGTGTTCCTCAGGGATTGCCGGGCCGGCTCCCAGGGAAGCGACGTAGGCTGCAAGCTGGTGGGTCTGTTCATCGTTGAACTGGACCGGCTTCTCCAGGGCCTGCGGGCCGTTCATCTGCATCGGCATGCGCCCGGTGCCCACCTGGAAGTCAACCGCAGCGGCACCCACGCCCACCAGTGAAGGACCGTCCTGGCTTCCGCTGGCGCCCATACCGTGGCACGTGGCGCAGTTGGCGGCGAAGAGCTTGCCGCCTTCCTCAACGTCGTTTGCGCTGTAGGTGGTGGTGGAAGCCTTGGCCTCGTTGACGGTGGTGGCGACGGCATAGAGCCCACCCGTGAGGAGGAGACCCATCAGGAGCAGCGCTATGGCTGCAAGTGGGTGACGCCGCTTTTGTGAGAGTGCCTTCACGTGGTGGTTCCTTTATTCGTTCCTGCGCCGGCTCCGGGAGCCGCTACCTGAAATTCTGCCTCTTGTAGAAAAAGAATCAAAGCTGGCTACTTGAGTACGTAGATGACCAGGAAGAGGCCGATCCACACAACGTCCACGAAGTGCCAGTAGTACGAGGTGACGATCGCGGACGTTGCCTCGAAGTGACCGAACTTCTTCGCGGCAAATGACCGGCCCATGATGAGCAGGAAGGCGATCAGGCCGCCGATGACGTGGAGGCCGTGGAAGCCCGTTGTCATGTAGAAGGCCGAGCCGTAGGCGTTGGAGGACAGCGATACGTGCTCGGAGACGAGCATTGCGTATTCGGTGGCCTGGCCGGCGACGAAGAACGCGCCCATCAGGAACGTCAGGGTGAACCATTCGTTCATTCCCCAGCGGGAGAACTGCAAGGCACCCCCGGTCCGGCGCGGCTGGAGCCGCTCAGCGGCGAAGACGCCCATCTGGCAAGTGAAGGAACTGGCCACGAGGACGATCGTGTTAACGAGCGCAAAGGGGAAGTTGAGCTTGGCCGTCTCGTCCGCCCACATCTGCGCGCTTGTGGAGCGCAGGGTGAAGTACATGGCGAAGAGACCGGCGAAGAACATCAACTCGCTGGACAGCCACACAACGGTTCCAACGGAAACCATATTGGGGCGGTTCAGCGTGGGGTGCGCCGGGGTACTGGGGGCATGGGTCGCAGATGTCACATAGACATTATGTCTGTAAATGTCCGTGCTGCCCAACGCAAACCGCCTTTTCGGGGGACTTTTTCTACAAAGACGCGAAATCGCCGGGAAAAGTTCCCGCGGCCGTTCATATTGGTCAGTCCCCGCCATCCCTCGATAGCATCAGGAGGTGACTTCACAGGCATCTGCAGCGTCCGGCAACACCTGGCCCCGGTTGATCTCGGCATTGATCAGCGGCAGGGACCTCACGGCGGACAACACCTCCTGGGCGATGGACACCATCATGTCGGGGGAGGCCACGGCTGCACAGATCGCCGGCTTCCTGGTTGCCCTCAGCGCCAAGGGCGAAACGGTGGAGGAACTGTCCGGCCTGGTGGACGCCATGCTTGCCCACGCCAACCCGGTGGCCATTTCCGGTGAGAAGCTCGACATTGTCGGTACGGGCGGCGACCAGCTCAACACGGTGAACATATCCACCATGGCGGCCCTTGTAGCGGCCGGCGCCGGCGCCAAGGTGGTCAAGCACGGCAACCGGGCCGCATCGTCGTCGTCCGGGTCTGCGGACGTGCTGGAGGCACTGGGCGTCCGCCTCGACCTGTCCATTCCACAGGTTGCACGCAATGCCGAAGAGGCGGGCATCACCTTCTGCTTCGCGCAGGTTTTCCACCCGTCGTTCCGTCACACGGCCGTTCCGAGGCGCGAACTCGCCATTCCCACGGCCTTCAATTTTCTTGGGCCCCTCACCAACCCCGCCAACGTGCAGGCTTCGGCAGTGGGAGTCGCAAATGCGAGGATGGCGCCGCTGGTGGCGGGTGTCCTGGCCCGGCGCGGAAGCCGCGGCCTGGTGTTCCGGGGGAATGACGGCCTCGATGAGCTGACCACCACCGGCCCTTCCACCGTGTGGGAAATCCGCAATGGTTCTGTGGGCGAACTGACATTCGATCCCCGGGACCTGGGGATCAGCCTGGCCACGGTGGAACAGCTCCGGGGCGGCGACGCCCAGGCCAACGCGGCAGTGGTCCGCGAAGTGCTTGCGGGCAAGGAAGGACCCGCGAGGGATGCAGTGCTGCTCAATGCCGCGGCCGGCCTGGTGGCTTTTGACCGTGCTGCCGGAGGGCCGTTCCTTGACCGGATGAAGGACGCCTACGGCCGCGCCGCGGCATCGGTTGACTCCGGAGCTGCCGCAGCCGTGCTGGAGAAGTGGGTCTCCCTCACCAGCTCCTAGGGGTGCCTACTGCTCGAACCCCAATGAAAATGCTGCGTCCAGGTCGTGCTGCGAGTAGGCCCGGAACGCGATGTGGGTAGTGGTGTGAACCACGGCGGGGACCTTGGACAGCCTGTCGGCAATGACGTCGGCCAGGTCTTCGTGCCGGGGTACGCGGGCAACGGCGATCAGGTCCCATTCGCCAGTCACTGAATACACCTCGCTGATGCCCTCGATCGCGGAGATCTCCTCTGCTGTCTCGGGAATACGGGCAGCGTCAGTTTTGATCAGAACGAATGCGGTGATCACGATGAACCCTTCCGGATCTGTTGCGCCGCGGGCATTGCCCGGCAAGCGTTTCGGTACTGTCAGCCTATTACACCAACCATGGCCGCCAGGGCCGCGCCGTCCCGGTGCCCGGCCGGGAAGTCACACGGTCCGTCTGCGCCGGATGGCGGCCAGCAACAGACGGTAGCCAAGCAGCAGCACACCCAGGCTGAGCAGCGCCACGATGATGAAGGGGAGCACAACTGTTTGGCCGGTGGCGGCCCGCAGGAGCATCCCGCCCACCAGGCTGCCAAGCCAGACTCCCAGCCCTGACCGGCGCACCGAGAACGGGTCCCGCCACGCCCTGGTGGCTAGCCACCCGGCCGCCGCCCCGGCAAGGAACGGCCAGGCAGTGAGCAGGACGCCCGCCACAACATCCCCGCGCTGGTGGGCATCGCGTCCGATGGCGGCAAACAGCAGGATCAGCACGGTGTCTGAAACGGCCGCAGCGGCCACCAGGCGGGCGGAGGGCGGCTTCACGGGCAACAGGTACCGGGAACTCATGCATTCGAGCCTAGCCGCCCGTTCCCGGCCGACGCGATCCGCACTAGGCTCAAGCCGAAAGGAGCAACCATGCCACGGAAGATCGGGACCTGCCTCTGGTTCGAGAACCAGGCGGAAGAGGCCGCAACGTTTTACACCAGCGTCTTTGACGATTCAAGAATCCTCGACATCTCCCGGTTCGGGGAGGAAGCGCCGGGGCCGACAGGTGAGGCCATCGCCGTCGATTTCGAACTGGAAGGCCGCAGTTTCACCGCGCTGAACGGAGCACGGACGTCCAGTTTCACTGAAGCGGTATCCTTCGTGGTGGACTGCGAGGACCAGGCCGCCGTGGACCGGTACTGGGCTGCTTTGACCGACGGCGGCACGGAAAGCCAGTGCGGATGGCTTCGGGACCGGTACGGGGTGTCGTGGCAGATTGTTCCCGCCATCCTCCCCTCGCTGATTGCCGGACCGGATCCCCAGGGTTCGCAGCGGGCGATGCAGGCAATGCTGGGCATGCGGAAACTGGACATCGCCGAACTGCAGAAGGCCTACGACGGTTGAGGCTAACGGGATACCAGCCCGTTCCCGTAGCCGGAATCGCACTTGCCGTCGTGGATCACCCCGTTGCCGGGTGCCACGGCGTAGTTGCTGCCCGGGTTGAACACCGCTGTCCGCACGCCGGTAACCTGGACGGCGCACGTCTGGGCGAAGGATAGACTCTCCCCTTCGCCGCCGATCCACATGTCGATCCACAGTGAAGCGTCACCGTGCTCTTCAGCTCCGGTATGGCAGGGCCCAAGTTCCGGAGCCGGTCCGTCGCCGCACGCGTCCTCCACGATGAAGTACCGGCGTACGTCCGGCAGGTAGATGCGGGTGCCCGCGGGGACATCCAGCACGCTGGTGCCCGTCTCCTTGGAATGCCCGACGGCGATGGTCACCGGATCTTCGTACGTTCCGGTTCCGCCGGCCACCTTGTGCAGGACAGGGTGGCTGATGATGGCGGAGCCCGCTGGAGTGTTGTCGTACCAGGAATAGGCCGTGATGAAGACGTCGGAGACCACCGTTTCACCCGAGGCCCGCGGTGCGCCTCCGCAGCCGGCGGCGGCCAGGAGGACAAGGCAGAACCCTGACAACGAATAGGTACCTCGTCCCATCCGCCCCCTCCAGAACTGCCGGCCGCTCCGCATCCCTCATTAAAGCGCAACTGCCCGTCATCAAGGGGCTTCCGTGAACCCATTTCCCAGCAGCCTGCCGAACTGGCGGGCTTCCTGCTCCACTCCGCTGCAGCTGTGGGACACGCCCTGGTGCTCCGGGTCGCAGGCGGTATCCCTGCTAAGGGACCACATTGACATCCTGCCGATGCCGCGGTCCCTCGCAAAGGCATTGAGGCGCTCAGCATCATCGAGCGTGAACACGTTTTCCTCCAGATCGTTCACACCAATCATGGGCGTCAGCCCGATCCTGCTCCAGGCCTGTTCGTCACCGTTCAGCTTGCCTGCTTTCCCAAAAAGATCCACGAGTGTGCGATGGGTTGCTTCTGCGGCCGCTGCCGACGCATCGAACATGCTGAGGCCTGCAGGGAGCGGACCGAAGTTCATGGTCATGATGTTGATTCCCGCCACCTCGACGCCCGCATCGAGCATGGTTTCAACTGAAATTGCGGCGGCGGGCGTCAGCCCGTCCCGCGAAACGGGCAGCGTGAGCCAGACCCGGAGTGGCTTGCCGGATGGCCGTTCGGCCTGCAGGCGTGCCATGGCGGTGGCCCGCCTGGCGGCGGCGGCGGGGTCCGACGCTCCTTGTCCTTCAATGTCCAGGTCCACGACGTCGAGGCCATACCTGGCAATGACCGTGGCGTATGCCCTGGCAAGGGATTCCTCGTCGGAACAGGCAACGGCCAGTTCCGTGCCTTTCTGGCCGCCGAAAGATACCGCAACGTTGTTCCCCGCGCTTCGGTAGGCGTCCAGCTGCGCGTCAAGGTCAAGCCTGTCGCCTGCCAGTTCCAGATCGTAGGACCCGCCCCACGAGGGTTCGCAGGGCCGGGCGGGGTCGGAACTGATGAAGGAAAGGACAGTGGTGGACGGTCCCCCCGCGGGGGCATCCTCGAGGCGGAGCGCCGGAAGGAGCGTGACGTCGAGATAGCCCCCGAACCACGGGGAGACCTGTTCGCCAGGATTCACTCCGGCCTCCCCGCTGGTGTCGTCCCCTTGCGCGGATCCAC
>NZ_JARHXQ010000037.1:0-350 GCF_029222765.1 Arthrobacter sp. Cr_A7
ACTCCAGTGATCGACCGCCTAGCAGCCTGGGTGTCCAGCGCAGCTGCAACCGGCGGCACACCAAGAATGCCCGCCCCGCTTACCCCTGCCAAAGCCCCAGCCGCTTCCATAAACAAAGTCTTCCAGCAGGGTGTGACAATTGCCCGGAGCCAAAGTTCCTATGTGGATAACGTAACCGGACACCAGAAGGGATCCTGTTCAATGGGACTATGCAATTCACCAGGAAGGGCCTGAAAGCCGAGGGCTTCGCCGGGTTCCGGCCCATCCAGGACCTCGAGATCATGAGGATCCCGCAAACCACCGGACTGTTCGCCGTCCTACGCCCGGAAAACTTCCAGCCCCGCTACGTC
>NZ_JARHXQ010000038.1:0-4949 GCF_029222765.1 Arthrobacter sp. Cr_A7
ACTGACCCCCAAGCGGGAACCCTCACGCCGCCTTGCCCTGCGGCCCTATGCCCGCGCAGTCGCGCAGGTCCTCCAGGTCAGCTTCCGCGCGTCACCGGGCGCGGTGGTCATGAAGGTGCTCGGCTCGCTGATCTCGGCCGTGCTTCCGCTGGTCACCACCTACTTTGCGGCCCTCACCACCACGGCACTCGCGGCCGCCTACTCAGGGGACGCCGGTGCAGGGCAGCTGGCCATCCTGTACGTCATCATCACCGCCGCGCTTGGCCTCTTCTGGGGTGCCTTCACCAGCGTTGACCGCTACATCCAGCAACTGATGAGCTTCAAGGTGGGCGCCATCGTCGGGGACCAGATGTACGAACGGTTCCTCGCCCTCGAGTTCTGGCGCTACGACGACAAAGAAACCGTTGACCTGTACGACCGCGCCAAGCGGTTCTCCGACTCCTACGCGCGGGTCCTGGACCGGATCGCGGCGATCTTCACCCAACTCGTTTCGGTGATCCTGGCCGTAGGCGCACTGCTGCTGGTCAGCTGGTGGATCGCGGTGATTGTGCTGGTGGCCATCGTGCCCAGCGTCTACCTGCAGTTCAAGCTGTCACGGGAGCAAATAGCGCACTGGAACACGCAGGTGGACTCCCGGCGGCAGCGGCGGATGATCGAACAAAACCTCCTCCGGCCGCAGCACATTGCCGAGATGCGGCTCTACGGCATCGTCGGCTTCCTGATGGACCTCCGCTCGCGGCTGCGGGACGCGGACGAGCGCCGCCGTCTCGATTTCCAGCGGCGGTACATCCCCAAACAGCTGGCCGCCGACGCCCTGCAGTACGGCGCCGAGGTGGTTTCGCTGATTTGGGTGGTGGGGCAGATCATTGCCCGGGCCCAGCCCGTGGGGCAGTTCCTCTACGTGCAGCAGATCGTCAGCCGGGCCCTGTCCACCGCCAACAATTTGGTGTCCTCGCTCAGTTCGATCGACGAGGATCTGGCGAACCTCAAGGACTACGAGCTGTTCATGGCCCTGCCGGTCCATTCCGAGCACGCACCTCCGCTGCTGGGACCGCCGAAAGAGGTGGAGCTGAAGGACATCCGCTTCACTTACACGGGCAGTGACATCGAGGTGATCCGCGGGATCAGCATGACCATCCGCGAAGGCCAGCACATCGCCATCGTGGGGGAGAACGGTGCCGGCAAATCCACCCTGATCCGGATCCTCGCCGGCCTCTACCGGCCGGACTCCGGGCAGGTCATGCTCGACGGCGTGGACCTCGCCGCCGTCGACGTCACCTCCTGGCACCGCCACCTGGCTGTCCTGAGCCAGGAGTTCCTCAAGTACGAGTTCGCCACGGCCGCGGAGAACATCTACTTCGGCGACGTCGACGCACCCAGGGACGACGCACGGATCCGAAAGGCTGCCGGTGATGCCGAAGCACTGGACTTCATCAACAAGCTGCCGAACGGGCTGGAGAACCACGTCAGCAACTGGATGGAGGACCCGCGGGGCCGGAAGGGCAGCGGACTGTCCGGCGGCCAGTGGCAGCGCCTGGCCATGGCCCGCAACTTCTACCGGGACGCCTCGTTCATGGTGATGGACGAACCAACATCAGCCATCGACGCCCTCGCCGAACACCGGATCTTCACCCGGCTCTTCGCGGACCGCAGCAGCACCATCATCGCCATCAGCCATCGGCTGGCCACCATTGAGAAGGCGGACATCGTCTACATGCTCGAAGACGGCAGGATCGTGGAGCAGGGCACGCACCGGGAGCTGGTGGCGCTCCGCGGCCGCTACTTCCGGATGTTCGAATCCCAGCTCAGCGTAGAGGAAGCCGAGGGCGTCTGATCTTGCAGAACCAGGGTCAGCGGAGCCGCAGCCAGGCGGTATAGAGCCGGTCACGGTTACGGTGCAGGTGCCTGGAGTAAAGCATGCCTGCCGCAATGGGGAGGGGAAAGACGGCCAGGACTGCCGAGATGGGAAGAGCCTCGGGGGATGTCCCCTTGGGCGTGAGGAAGCTCAAAGCTGCGACGACCACCAGCATGATGACAACCATGGTGACGGCGGAACTTGGAACAACGCGGATGTACTGTTCCGTGCGGGCCACGTCATCTGCCGGGCGCGGAGGCTTGCGGGTGAAGCGGGGACCCACTGCCAACAGCCAGCCAATCCCGGACGTGGCGAGGCCGAAGGCTACGAGTATCAGGCCGTTTTCCGGGTCTTGACCCGTTGCTGCCAATGCGGCTGTCTGCGCCACGCCGGGTACTGCGAAGATGATTCCCATCCACCAGAACCAGAAGACCCGGGCGCGGCGGTGAGCGTATCCCAGTGCAAATTCCGGTGCATCAAGGCTGCCCCGGGACAGCGTCCGGAGCTCATCGCTATCAGCCCCATAAAATCCTGGCGCCAAAGTTTCCCCCAATATTGTTCGCAGCGGTCCAGCAGTCCTGGACAAATTTATTTCACTTTTCAAACCGGCGCGATGGGGACTTGTCCCCTCAGGGCCGCCCGTCGAGAACGGTGGTGCGTACCCGCGCCAGGCTGGGACGCGGCGGGACACTGCTGAACCCAAACGTCACCGCCGGCCGGATGGGCGCCAGGGTTCCGGCGTCGGACCCTTCCCAGGTCACGACGGCGGAGGTGACGTGGTGGAGGTCGCTCACCCCGTAATACTCGCGCCTGCCATTGCCGGCGGTGCCGAACGTGCGGGCACCCGGGGCGGCCAAAGCCGCCAGCGGGCTGACGCTGCTCAGCCACCGCGGATGCACAGCGAGGCGCCGCGGGACTGCCCGCAGCGCGGTCCCCAGCAAGGTTCTGCCTCCTACTTCCGCGCGGATCACCAGGGGCCCGGCGTCGACAGTGAGCCGATGACGGTCCAGCTCCGCTGACATGTCCAGAACCTGGACTTCGTCGAAGCTATAGGTGGTCGAAATGAAGTCAGCCGTTTCCCCGGTGGGCGCCAACAGCAGCCGGTGCCCGGACGGCTGCTGGAGCATGACGTCCGCGAAGGCTCCGAAAGGGGAGTGCTGCCAGATCCCTGCTACGGCCCGGAGACCGGAGGCGGTGCCGATACCGGCAATGTGCCCGTCAAAGATCCAGCGGTTAACCATGTTTCAGAGCGGACCGTAGCCGGCATTGCCGTAGGGATCGCGCCACACGGCCAGGTCCTGTTCCACAGCGCTGCGCAGTTCCGGGTTCGATTGGACCCGCAGCCGGAAGGATTGCCGTGCCCGGCCCAGTACCACGGAGGGGACGAGGATGCAGGCCACCAGGAGGCCCACGATCAGCAGGAAGGTGCCGGCCAGTACCAGCACAGTGCCGTCTCCCCTGTCAGCGGCCGCCGGCAGGGGCGTCAAGAGGATCCCGCCAATGATGGCCGACAGTACTGACACCATGACGATGCCGCCCCGGGCTGATCCAGGTCCGCGGGTAATGAGGCTCTTGTCGGTATTGGGCAGCGTTGTGCGTACCCGCTTCCAGAAGAACAGGCCGAGCGCCGCCAGGGCTGCACCCAAGGGGCCGAGGACAGCAAGGGCGGCAGGATTACCTGACGTAGCTGAGTAGAACGCGCCGGCCAAGGCAAGGACAGGTCCGCCGGCGATCGCGCTGCTCCAGCCTGCTGCCACCGTGCCCTGGGCGTCGGCCAGTTGCCGTAAACGCGACGGGGCGTTGGGTGGGCTCACCCGGGCCAGGTCGGGGGAGAGCCAATACTCGAGGGGATGGGCGGGCCGGGCGTGGTAAAGGGGTTGACTGGTCATGGCGGCTGAAGGCCAGCTCCTTGCTATAGGCGTTGACCTCAGGTTACTGAGTCCTGCGGACAGCTGCCATGGTCCCGGAACAGCAGGACGGCTGGGATAACCTAGAGCAGTGACTTACGAGATCGAGATCGGCCGTGGCAAGCGTGGGCGTCGTGCCTACTCCCTGGATGACATTGCAATCGTCCCTAACCGTCGTACCCGCGACCCCAAGGACGTCTCCGTCTCCTGGCAGATCGATGCCTACCAGTTCAGCATGCCCGTCATCGCAGCGCCGATGGATTCCGCCATGTCCCCGGCCACGGCAATTGCCCTGGGCAAGCTGGGCGGCCTGGGCGTCCTGGACCTCGAAGGCCTCTGGACCCGCTACGAGGACCCGCAGCCCATCCTGGACGAGATCGGCGCGCTGCAGGACGAGACCAACAGCCCCGCCGTCACCGGACGGATGCAGGAATTGTACAAGGCGCCCATCCAGCCTGAACTGATCACTTCACGCCTCGCCGAGATGCGCGAAGCCGGCGTCACCGTTGCCGGCTCCCTCACCCCGCAGCGCACCCAGGAGCACTACAAGACGGTCCTCGCTGCCGGCGTCGACATCTTTGTCATCCGCGGCACCACCGTGTCCGCCGAGCACGTGTCCAAGGACCACGCGCCCCTGAACCTCAAGCAGTTCATCTACGAGCTGGATGTTCCGGTGATCGTGGGCGGCGCCGCCGGCTACACGCCCGCGCTCCACCTCATGCGCACCGGTGCAGCCGGCGTGCTGGTCGGCTTCGGCGGCGGCGCCACCACTACCACCCGCCGCGCGCTGGGCATCCACTCGCCGATGGCGTCCGCCATTTCCGACGTCGCGGCCGCCCGCCGCGACTACATGGACGAGTCCGGCGGCCGCTACGTGCACGTCATCGCCGACGGCGGCATGGGCACCTCCGGCGACATCGTCAAGGCGATCGCGATGGGCGCCGACGCCGTCATGCTGGGCAGCGCGCTGGCGCGCGCCGAAGAGGCCCCCGGCAAGGGCTGGCACTGGGGCCAGGAAGCCCACCACCTGGAACTTCCCCGCGGCGACCGCGCCAACGTCGGGACCGTCGGACCGCTGGAGGAAGTCCTCTTCGGCCCGGGCCACCACACCAACGGAACGTCCAACCTCATCGGCGCGCTCCGCCGCTCCATGGCGACCACCGGCTACTCGGACCTGAAGGAATTCC
>NZ_JARHXQ010000039.1:0-116825 GCF_029222765.1 Arthrobacter sp. Cr_A7
ACTGCGGACTGGCCGGGCACCCGCGCCCTCGGTGTGTGGGGAGGCGACGGCACGGTGGGCGCAGCGGCCGCGGCCGCCGTCGAACGTTCCATCCCCCTCCTGGTCCTCCCGGGCGGGACGCTCAACCATTTTGCCCGCGACGCAGGAACAGGAAGCCTCGAGGAAGCCGTTGCGGCCGCCTCCAGGGGCGAGGCCGCGTTGGCGGACATCGGCATTGTCGCCGTGGAGCGCGGGCTCGCGGGACAGCCTGAAGTCGCGGAGCTGATCATGTTGAACACGTCCAGCATCGGCCTCTACCCGGACCTGGTGCGGCGGCGCGAGCAGTTGCAGTCAGCGCTCGGGAAACCACTCGCCGGCGTTGTGGCGATGATCAGGACCTTCGCCGCGGGGACGCCCGTCACTCTCACGGTGGACGGTGTCCTGCACAAGGTGTGGATCGCCTACCTGGGGCGGGGCCGCTACTATCCCCGGGACCACGCGCCGCTGCTCCGCCCGGTCCTGGACGACGGGGTCCTGGACGTCAGGCTGATCACGGCCGATGAATCGTTTGCGCGGCTGCGGCTCCTGTGGTCGGTGCTGACCGGAACGGTGGCAGGTTCGCGGATCACCCACCTGAGGGAGGCAACTGAGGTCCGCATCGACGCCGGCGGGGCACCCATGGCGTTGGCGGTGGACGGCGAGGCCTTGGCCGGTGTGCGCAGCGTGAAGTACAGCGTGGTTCCCCGGGCCCTCGCCTACTACACGCCCCACTCCTAGGAGAGCGGGCCGCCTGTTGGGCTGACGGTCATCCACGGGGACTACCCTGAGTTGCCCCTGAATCATCCCTGAGACAGGCGAAATGGGGCATCGGCATCGGTAGCGTAAGGGGTACACCGCGTACCTGAACCCATCCGCAGCCCTGCGCTGCCGTCCGAAGGAACATATCCATGATTGAGGCAAAAGACCTGGCCAAGGTCTATGGCGCGAAAACCGCCGTGGCCGGAGTCAGTTTCACTGTCAGGGCAGGGCAAGTCACCGGCTTCCTGGGCCCCAACGGCGCCGGTAAATCCACCACCATGCGCATGATCATGGGACTGGACCGGCCGACGTCGGGATCCGTCACGGTGAATGGGTTGCCCTACGCGCACCACAAGGCGCCGCTCCACGAGGTGGGTGCCCTGCTGGACGCCAAGGCCGTGCACACGGGCCGCAGCGCATACAACCACCTCCTGGCCATGGCTGCCACGCACGGCATCCCCAAGGCGAGGGTCCATGAGGTTATTGAGATGACCGGCCTGGATGCCGTGGCAAAGAAGAAAGCCGGCGGCTTTTCGCTGGGCATGGGCCAGCGGCTGGGCATCGCCGCCGCCCTCCTTGGCGACCCGCAAACGCTCATCCTGGATGAGCCGGTCAACGGCCTGGATCCCGAAGGCGTCCTCTGGGTGCGGAACCTGGTCCGCTACCTGGCGAACCAGGGCAAAACCGTCTTCCTCTCCTCGCACCTCATGAGCGAAATGGCCCAGACCGCAGACCACCTGATCGTCATCGGCCGCGGCCGCATCATCGCCGACGCCCCTGTCCAGGAAATCATCGCCGGCACCCGCCAGTCCAGGACGCTGGTCCGCACGGATTCCGCCCCGCAGCTTTCTTCACTGCTGGCAGGAGACGGCGTCACCGTGGACCAGAGCGAACCGGAAACCCTGACGGTGACCGGCATCGGGCCGCGCGAAATCGCGGAGGTGGCGCTCCGCAACGGTGTCCTGGTGTACGAACTCACGCCGCAGGTTTCGAGCCTGGAAGACGCCTACTTCGACCTCACCAAGGACGAAGTTGAATACCACTCGCACCTGACCGGAGGACCTGCCCTGGCCTCCCCGGCGACGGCAGGAAAGTAAGGACCATGAGCACCCAAACATCAACCGCTGCCGCCCCCGCCCGTTCCTCGGTAGGGTCCCACGGCGTCACTTTCAGCGGCGTACTCCGCTCCGAATGGATCAAACTCTGGTCCCTGATGTCCACCCGCATCCTGCTGCTGCTCACACTGGTGGCCATCGTGGGCGTGGGAGCCCTGGCCGTCCTGATCCGCTACACATTCCTGGACGAGATGATCCGCAATGCCAGGGACCAGGGCCAGACCCTGACCCCTGAAATGATGGAACAGACGTTCCCGCCGGGATCCGGATTCGACCTTTACAACCTGCCCAACGCCGGCCTGCAGATCGGCATCCTGGTCCTCGGATCCCTGGCGGTGCTGTTCATGTCCTCCGAATACGCCACCGGCATGATCCGTTCCACCATGAATGCCGTTCCGCGCCGCACACCGGCCTTCGTTGCCAAGGCCATCATTCTTGCCGTGATCTCGTACGTCATCACCACCATCGCGGGCGTGGCCACGTTCCTGATCGCCATGCCGGTGTTCCAGGGCATCGGCTTCGACCTGGACTGGTCCACCGACGGTGTGCTGTACAGCATCTTCACCGGCGGCCTCTATGTGGCGGGCGTTGCCCTGATCGGACTCTCGCTGGGAACCCTGCTGCGGAACTCGGCCGGCGGCATCACCGTCCTGGTGGGCATCTTCTTCGTCCTGTCCATTGCCGCGAGTTTCCTCACGCTCATCCCCGGCGACTTCTGGAAGTACGTCCCGCAGTACATCCCCAGCGACGCCGGCGGACGGTTCCTGTCCATTGGCCACACGGACGGCGTGATCGATCCATGGCAGGGCGGCCTGATCTTCCTGGGTTACGTGCTGCTGTTCCTCATTCCGGCCATGATCGTGCTGAAGAAACGCGACGTCTGACCCGTATGAACCAGGGGGGACCAGCAATGGACGCGGCAGCCGGGCAGGCTGACGCGTCCTTTGCCGAGCTCACGGCCCGCCGCCGGGGACTTGTCCGGCGGTATCTCTACCAGCACCCGCGCGTCATGGATGCGGTGGTGGCGCTGGGCTATGCACTGCTGGTGACGCCGACAGTGGTTGATGCCGTCATCTCCGGCAACTGGCCCGCGGCAGCCCTGCTGGCGGCGGTGGCGGCGGCGATGTTCCTTCGCCGGGCCCACCCGGTAGGCCTGGTGGCCTTCGTGGCGGTGGTGGAGGTGGCCGTTACGCTGCTGCATCCCTGGGGCTCCAACGTCTCCGCCGGGCTGTGGTTCTCGCTTTATGCCGTGGCCGTGGTCCACACCCGCCGGTTCGCGCTGATCACCATGGCGGTGGCCACCGCGCCGCTGGCTCTCCTCTACCTGCTGGCCGCCGTGGGTACCCACACCCACCCCATGGAAAGCTCCTTCGTCCACGACGTGGGGGCCAACCCGGGCGACTTCAACCTCCTGACCAGCATTGCCACCGGTGCCAGCATCGCGCTGTCCAACGTCATCGCCACCGGCATCGGCATCGGCGTGAAGCAGCGGCGGGAACATGAGCAGGAGGTGGCGGCCTGGGCGGCACGGACAGCCCGCCTGGCTTCGGTCAACGAACGGAACCGGATCGCCCGGGAAATGCACGACGTCGTTGCCCACTCGCTGACGGTGATGATCAGCCTGTCGGACGGCGCCGCCGTCGTGGTCCGGAAAGACCCGGGACGCGCCGGTGACGTGCTGGGCGAGCTGTCCCGAACGGGCCGCACCGCCCTTGCCGATATGCGGCGTGTACTGGGCGTCCTCCGGGATGATGCCGGCGCAACCGCCCCCAGGCTGCCGATCGCCGCCGGGAACAGCCTGGCCAAGCTGCTGGAAGGGTTCCGCACGGCCGGGCTGCCGCTGCACTACTCCCACAGCGGCCCGGCGTTGCCCGATGACGCCGCCTTCCAGCTCACCGTCTACCGGATCGTCCAGGAGTCGCTCACCAACGTGCTCCGCTACGCCAGGTCACTGGGCCGGGTGGACGTCAGCATCGTCCGGTCCGGTTCCACGGTCACCATTGAAGTGCTCGACGACGGCGCGGGGGTTCCGGGGCAGCAGCCCAGTGAGGGAGGCGTCCAGGGCGGCTCCTACGGAACCGGCCAGGGGCTGGCGGGGATGGCGGAGCGTGCGCGCATATACGCCGGCACGGTGGAGGCCGGTCCAACCGGCCGCGGCTGGCGCCTCCACGCCGTGCTGTGCTGGCCGGGCGATGACCAGCCGGAACTCAGTCCCTATCCGCACGAACTGCAAGGCAAGATATGACCGAAAACGCCCCGATCACCGTCCTGCTGGTTGATGACCAGCCCCTGCTGCGGATGGGTTTCCGCCTGATCCTGGAAGGCGAGGAGGACCTGCGGATTGTGGGTGAGGCGTCCGACGGCGCCGAGGCCATCCGGCTGGTGGGCGAGCTGAACCCGGATGTGCTGCTGATGGACGTCCGGATGCCTGTCCTGGACGGTATCGAGGCAACCCGGGCCATTACCGCCACCGGCTCCTGCGCCCGGATCATCATCCTGACCACGTTCGATGTGGACGAGTATGCCTTCGCCGGTCTCCAGGCAGGTGCGTCGGCCTTCCTCCTGAAGGATGCGGCGCCGTCGGACCTGATCAATGCCGTCCGCGTGGTGGCCAGCGGCGACGCCGTGGTGGCGCCCCGGATCACCCAGCGCCTGCTCGAAACGTACGTCCGCGGCTCGGCCCGGCCGGCACCTGCCGCGCCCGCACCGGACCCCCTGCTGGCAGACCTCACGCCGCGGGAGACGGAGATGCTGGAGGCGATGGCTGAAGGTCTTTCCAATGCTGAAATTGCCCACCGCTACTTCCTGTCCGAGGCCACCGTCAAGACGCATGTCCGCCGGATCCTCACAAAGCTGCACCTCCGCGACCGCGTTCAGGCAGTGGTCTACGCGTATGAGACCGGCCTGGTGGTCCCCAGCAACCCGGACTACTGATACGGATTAGTGCACGGCTGATACGGACCTATGCAAGGCACGCGTGGTGGCCTTTGATGGAGTCATGACCACTTTCCGCACGCCCGAAGATCCCGGCGCGGACGCCAGGCAGCCGCATCCGAACCATGACCGGGGACTCGACTTCGACCTGTCAACGATGATGAGCCGCCGTTTCCTTGGGAGGTTCCTTGGCGCGGGCGGCGCCGTGGCAGCCCTGGCTGCCTGCACGCCCGGGCAAGGCACACCAGCCGGCCCGTCGCCGTCGTCCGTTTCCCTCTCCCCGGCACCTGGCGGGATATCTTCCGCCCCGGCCAGCCCCACGGTGACCCGCGCAATCACCGAGTGCGGCGTTGACATCCCAAAGGAAACGGCAGGGCCCTTCCCGGCAGATGGCTCCAACGGGCCGGATGCCCTGACAGCCTCCGGAGTTGTCCGCCGCGACATCACGTCAAGTTTCGGTGCCTTTTCCGGCAAGGCGGAGGGCGTCCCGCTGACCTTCACCCTGACACTCCTGGACAACGCGAACGGATGCCGGCCGCTGGCCGGGGCGGCCGTTTATGCCTGGCACTGCGACCGGGACGGGAAGTACTCCATGTACGACTCCGGCCTGGCCAATGAAAACTACCTCCGCGGTGTCCAGGAAGCGGACGCCAACGGTCAGGTGACCTTCACATCGATCTTCCCCGGCGCCTATCCGGGCCGCTGGCCGCACATCCACTTTGAGGTGTTCGAGTCCATGAGCAATGCCACCACGGCGGGGCAGGTGCTGGCCGTTTCCCAGATTGCCCTCACGCAGGCGGCCTGTGACGACGTTTACGCCACGTCGGGGTACGAGGACAGCGTGGCCGCAATGCGCCGCACCACCCTGCAGTCGGACAGCGTCTTCCGGAACGACGGCGGCATCTACCAGCTCGCCACGATGACCGGATCGGCGGCGCAGGGGTACACGGCGGGGCTTAACGTGACCATCTAGACTCGGGAGCATGCCTTTCGATTCCTCCGCCGCAGACCACATCCGGGACCTTGGCGCCTATGTCAGCGCATCGCCGTCGAGCTTTCACGCCGTCCACGAGGCGGGCCGGCGGCTGGAGGACGCGGGGTTTACGCGGCTTGATGAGCTGGAGCCGTGGGAGGGCGGGCCCGGCTCGTTCTTCATCATCCGCGACGGCGCCCTGATCGCGTGGGTGGTTCCCGGGGGCGCAGGACCCACCACCGGATTCAACATCCTGGGTGCCCACACCGATTCGCCGTCCTTCAAGCTCAAACCCAAGCCGACCACCGGCGCCCACGGCTGGCTCCAGGCCGGTGTGGAGGTGTACGGCGGGCCGCTCCTCAACTCCTGGCTTGACCGGGAACTGCAGCTTGCGGGCCGGCTGGTGATGCTGGACGGCACCGAGCACCTGACGGAAACCGGTCCCCTGCTCCGGTTTCCGCAGCTGGCCATCCACCTGGACCGGGCCGTCAACGAGGGGCTCACCCTTGATAAGCAGCGGCACATGCACCCGGTGTGGGGGCTGGGCAACCCGGCTGATTTTGACCTGCTGGACGTTTTGGCTTCTTCTGTGCCTGATGCTTCCGTGGATCCTGCACGCATTGGCGGGTACGACGTCGTTGTTGCGGACACGCAGGCCCCTGCGGTTTTCGGGGGCTCAGGTGAGTTCTTCGCATCCGGGCGGCTGGACAACCTTTCGTCCACCCATGCGGGGCTTGCTGCGTTGATTTCGCACGCCTCCGGTGGGGTTGCTTCCGGGCCCATCGCCGTCCTTGCCGCCTTTGACCACGAGGAGATCGGCTCCAACTCCCGCTCCGGCGCCTGCGGGCCCATTCTGGAGGATGTTCTGGTACGCATCTCCGACGGCCTGGGGGCCTCGGTGAGCCAGCGGCGGCAGGCGATGTCGGCGTCGTTCTGCGTCTCGGCAGACGCCGGGCATGCGGTACACCCGAATTATGCGGAACGGCACGACCCCGCCAACCACCCGGTGCTCAATGGCGGGCCGCTGCTGAAGATCAATGCGAACCAGCGGTATGCGACGGACGCGCCTGGCGCCGCGTTCTGGGCCCGGCTCTGTGGTGAGGCCGGCGTGCCGTTCCAGGAATTCGTCTCCAACAACGCGATTCCCTGCGGTTCCACCATCGGTCCGTTGACGGCCACACGGCTGGGAATCCGTACGGTGGACGTTGGGGTTCCGCTGTTGTCCATGCACTCCGCCCGGGAGCTGTGCGGCGTGGAGGATCCGCGGCGGCTGGCGGCCGTGACGGAGCTGTTTTTCCGGACGGCAGCCTAGGGCTCGGCCTGCGGCTCCCCGAAAGCGGGCGTGACACGCCAGAGCTGTCACATGAATGCCGGACGCGGCCTGGACGGACAGCCCGGCCGCCCGTTCTGGAATTTGCGGGTCAGGCCCGATCCCTCTCTGCTGAGCACGAGCCGATTCACAAGTTCCCCGGCCCCGGTGAGCAGCTTGGCGTCCTTTTATTGCAGACACCACCCGGTTGAGTGCGGATAGCCACATAAAGCACCATCCAATCAAATGCGGCTGCGTGCCAGTTGACCGCACCCCTCGTTCTGCCGCGCCCGCATCTGCGGGCTGTCGTACCCGCGATGTTGGCAGAAGATTCTGCAGCCGGCAGGACGAGGCCATGCCAGCTATCTACGGCCCATCAGCCGTGTTCTTGTAATGCCCGATACCGCAGTTTCCGCAGGTTCCACATCGAACCAGCCATATGCCCGCACCGGTGTCCACTCGCGAGGCCAAATAGCGTCCCACCCTGCCTAGCTTGAAGGCAGTACGACGCCTCGGCAGCATTTTCGAGCTCAGGACAACGGTGAATATGACTACTCCTTCCCTTCAGGACACGCACTTTGCCCCCGCCGCGTCGCCGGTGGGGTTCGGCCGACGCTCGGGAAAAATAACCGTCAGTCCAATGGTCGGCCGGATGTCCAGGTTCGCAGCCGTGGGGGCATTCGGCACAGTGCTCAACCTCGGGATCATGTCAGTCATGCTCGGCTTGGGAACGCACTACCTTGCAGCGGCGTTCGTGGCCACGGAGCTGACCATCCTGAGCAACTTCCTCATGCAGGAGCGGCTGGTGTTCCACGATATGCGTGAGCGCAGGCCCTTCTGGCAGCGCTTCGCAGCCAACTTCGGCTTCAACAACATCGAGACAGTCGTCCGCATGCCAGTGCTTGTGCTCCTGGTGCACCTGCTGCTCATCCCCGGCCTTGTCGCCCAGGCCGTGACCCTGGCGGCCGCGTTCCTGGTCCGCTTCGCCTTCACGTCCCGCGTCATCTACCGGGTGCGCCCCTCGGCCAGCGTTCCCGCGCTGGTCCCTGCCACCGCCATCACTCCGGTCGGAGTGGAATCGGCATGAACCGTCGCGCCCGCCCCCGCTTCGCAACCCTCATGGCTGCGGTCAGCCTGGCTGCGACAGGGCTTATTGCCCTGTCCCCTCCCGCTCAGGCAGCCTTGCCTACGGGCATTCTGGTGGCCCCGGCCAACAACAGCACCCACGTTGCCGGTGCCACCATGCAGCTGAGCGCCACCGTTGAGGACACCTCAGGTCCCACCGGCCCCACAGCCGGTGTCCGCCAAGTCGAGTGGTGGCTGTATGCCGACAAGAACCATGGCGCCCCAACAGATTTCTCCGACCAATACCCCAATAACGTCGAGGACAAGATCAACCTCGGTGTGGCTGCGGCGCCCGCCTCGGGCACTGCAGCGAATGGCACCTTCGAGGCCAGCTTCACGGTGCCCTCGGGCGGGACCATCGCTGTGGGCTGGGACGGCGACCACACCACCCCGATCCCAGGCGGGCAGACCCGTCAGTACACGCTGCCTTCGGGCACGTACCGTGTACAAGCCCACCTGCAGGACGACGAGTGGCTGGCCAACCCAGGAACACCCGGCCTGACGCAGGTCCACACGATTACCCTCGACACCGGTACCGCGCCCCCTCCTCCTCCGCCGCCGGGGGATGCCACCAATCTGGTGTCCAATGCTAACTACGCCACGGGCACGGGCATCCCGACCTGCTGGATGGAGGGGTCCTGGGGTACGCACAGCCGCTCCGGCGTGCTGTCGGCCACGGATGTCCCGGCCGGGTTCCCGGCTGGCACGCGCAGCTTTGCCTACACGGTGAGTGGCTACCAGAGCGGTGACGCAAAGATCATGGCATCGGACGCGGCAGGTTGCGCCCCGACTGTCAGCCCTGGCACGAGCTACACCCTTGGCGTGCAGTACAAGTCGACGGCGGCAACCAATGCCATCCCGCTCTTCACTGCCACTTCCACTGGTGGCTGGCAGTACTGGACAACTCTGCGCACCCTGCCCGCAGCTGGTGGTTGGACGCAGGTCACAGCACCAGTGCCTGCCATCCCGGCAGGCACCACGCGGTTATCGTTCGGTGTGTCGGCGGTCGGCAATGGCACCATCACGTCGACGGGCTGGACCTTGACGGCGGCGGGGAGCACCACCACGCCACCGCCGCCCACCCCTCCACCAGGCACGGACGCGCGGGCCACCATCGGCGAGTGGGAGATCGCCTCCGTCACCCTGCCCAATCGGGGCATTCACCAGACGCTGCTGCGCGACGGGCGGGTACTGGTGATCGCCGGATCGGGCAACGACGAGGGCAACTTCCGGGCGGGTCGATTCACGTCACATGTCTGGAACCCCACTACCGGCGCGATGACGCAGATCTCCACACCGGAGGACATGTTCTGTGCCGGACACGTCACACTGTCTGACGGCCGCGTCCTGATTCAGGGCGGGACCAAAGAATGGTGGACGCCGGCCAGCGGCTTCAAAGGGCTGCGATCGTCGTACATCTTCGACCCATCCACGAACCAATTCATTCGGACCAATGATGCCAACGAGGGTCGCTGGTACCCGACGCTGACCAAGCTGGAGAACGGCAACATCTGGATGGGCGGCGGACTCACCGACCGGGCAAACCAGCATGGTGCGCACACCACGGAGATGTTTAATACAACCACCAACTCCTGGCTGCCCATCGCGCAGGTGCCGCAGACCTGGAGCTACTGGGGCGAGTACCCGCACATGTTCCTGCTGGGCGATGGACGAATGTTTTACACCGGAGCACACACCTTCGGTGACCAGCGGCCGGGAAGCGGGTCTTCGCTCTACAACTGGCGCACAGCCCAGGTGGCCGACGTACCGGGTCTGCGGGACAAGGACCTGCGTGACCACGCAGGTTCAGTGCTGCTGCCGCCGGCGCAGAACCAGCGCTTCATGATCGCTGGCGGTGGCTACATCGACCGGGGTGCGGCTCCCACCAACACGGTGGATCTCATCAACATGAACGAGACCAATCCCACCTGGCGCCCGGGCCCGGCCATGCCCGGCCCCGGCCGTCAGTACGTCAACCTCACCAATATGTTCGACCGGACGGTTCTGGCCTCCAACGGGGCAACCGGCAACCGCACGGGCGACATCAGCGCGGCTTCAATTTTCAACCCGGCGACCAACGCCTGGACTACCGTCCCGGCTGATCCGGTGGGTCGTAACTACCACTCGATGAACCTGCTCCTGCCTGACGGGAGGGTCATGATTCTTGGCTCCAACCCGGTCGATGGATCGGTCGAAACACGAGTTTCAATATACAACCCGCCGTACTTGTTCCGGGGAACTCGGCCTACGGTGACCGCCCCGGCGAATGCGACGTACGGCCAGGCAATCAGCCTTGAGGTCACCGGGAACGTCTCCAGCGCCTCGCTGACCAGCCCGATGTCCTCCACTCACCAAATGGACGCCAACTCCCGCCTGGTGGACCTGCCGATTACTGGCACAGGCACCACCAAGAACGCAGTTGTCCCCAGCAACGCAGCTTTGCTGCCGCCCGGGCCATACATGCTCACCGTCATGGACGACAAGGGAGCCGTTTCAGTGGCCCGCTGGATCACAATCGGAAGTCGAGGATGAAGACGATGATGCCTAAGAAGCGCAGCATGCTTATTGCCCCGGTGGTGGCGCTGGCGGCGAGTCTCGGGGTCAGCGGAGTGATAGGTGCGAGCGTAGCGGCCCCCGGGAATCTCTCGGTGGCAGGTTACTCGCAGCACGCGGCCCACGCGAAAACAGGAAGTCAAAGCGTTGCTTCGTCCGGCCGAGAACTCCGTGTCGCGCCACTGCCCGACGTAGCCCCGATCAGCACTCGGCCAGGCAACCGCAAGCCGCAGAGCTTGAGTGAGGCCTTGGCCCAACCACACGGCGTGGCCGCAGCCGACGCTCCGCCGGGCATCGGTAAGCCGCAGAGCCTGAGCGAGGCCTTGGCCCAGCCTCACGGCGTGGCCGCAGCAGGCGTGACTCCCGAGGGTGCGGGGGTCAATGACGGCACCACGAAACAGGCCCCCGGCCACACGCTGCGCACCCTTACCCGCGGGGAACAGGACGCCGGAGTTAACGACGCCGCACGCACGGGCGGTTGTGCTCCCGGCTACGGCGACGGCCGCTCATGCCTGCCGGTTGCCCCGCCCAGCGCCGCCCAACACGCCGGTCACACCGTCAAGGTGGCCTGGACCTGCACGGAGCTGCTGACGCTCTTCCCGCAGGGCATCCCCCTCCAAGTCCGAGGCACCGACCCCCTGGGCCTGGACGAGGACGGCAACGGCATCGCCTGCGCCTGAGGACCATTTCCGAGCCATGCCGGGTCACTGAACCAAAGTGACCCAGCCTGGTGCCCACGCCTTCCCCGTCTGGAGTGACATGACATCGCTCGCCATCCGCACCGTACCGCCAGAGCCCACGGTTGTGGCACCGCCGAATGACCAGGAGAAGTACGCCTACATCAAAGGATCCCAGCACCGCTGGTTCTTCTGGGCGCACGCTTTGGCGTTCCTGGGCATCGCCATCAGCTTCTACGGTTTCTCCCGCATGGAACACTGGACGCTGGTCTTCCTCATCCCGCTTGTGTTCTACGCCGCGGAGACGCTGCTGGGCCTGCGCACATCGACCTACAGGCGCAACGTGACTCTGCCGGACCACCTGTTCATGGTCGAGACGTGGGCCCCCGTGAAGTACCCCTCGGTCGATGTCTTTTTGCCCACCGCTGGTGAGCCGCTGGATATTCTCAAGAACACCTACTCTTACGTGTCCAAGCTCGACTACCAGGGAACGGTCAAAATCTACGTCCTGGATGACATGGGCCGTGAGGAGGTCCGGGCTGCCGCCACGGCGCACGGCTTCGAGTATGTCGCGCGTCCCGGCAGCGAGTTCAAGAAGGCCGGCAACTTGCGCTACGCCTTCGATCGCAGTTCCGGCGACGTAATCGCGATCTTCGACGCCGACTTTGTGCCGCGCACGGACTTCCTTTCCGAGCTTTTGCCCTACATGGACGACACCTCTATCGGCATCGTACAGAGCCCACAGTTATTCTCTACCCCCAAATCGATGCACTGGCTGGAGCGGGCCGCTGGTGCAACACAGGAGATCTTCTACCGCCTCATCCAGGTCAGCCGCGACTCAGTCAATGCGGCGATCTGCTGCGGCACATCGGCTCTGTATCGCCGGGTCGCGCTGGAGAAGATCGGGGGGTTCCCCCCGATTGCGCACTCTGAGGACGTGTTCACCGGCATTGAGATGGGCAAGGCCGGCTACCGGCTCCAATACGTCCCGGTGAACCTGTCCCAGGGGATCTGCCCGGACACCATCGAATCGTTCATCAGCCAGCAGTACCGGTGGTGCGAGGGCTCGATGGAGCTCGTCAGAAGTGAAGAGTTCCATACCAGCTCGGGTCTGGACGCGCGCCAGCGACTCTCATATTGGTCTGGCTTTTTGTACTACGCCACCACGGCGATGAACGCGTTCTTCGCCCCGCTGCCCATCCTCATCATGATCCTGGTCTTTCCCCAGTACATGGCAGCCGCGAACTTCCTTCCCCTCTTGCCGCTGCTGGCGCTGTGGCTCGTGGTTTACCCCCTGCTGCTTTCGTCGCGCTGGCGGCTCGATGTGCTGCGGGCTCAGCTCATCTACTCCTTCGCCCACGCTGTGGCAATCTTTGACGTCTTCTTCGGGCGGCCGTCGGAATGGGTTCCCAGCCACGGCAGTACCAAGCCGGCCCCGTTGGCGGTCCAGGTCAAACGCGTCATCGTCGGGTACGTCGGTATCACGTTCGGCGCTGTGATTGCAGGGCTCGCCTGGCGGCTGTCCCAGCCGGAGTACGCTATGGCCGACTGGTGGGCGGCCGTGGTTTTCGTGGGGGTAAATGCGTACGTCTTCGTGCCGGTGTTCCTGCTGGCGCTGGGTATCGACCTGCCACGGGTCAAGCTGCCCTCCCGCAAGCTGCGCAAGGAGGCTGGCGTCAACGGACAGCTGCGCAACCCTATTGATATCTTCCGGGGCATCAGCGGGGACAAGAAGGGTACGCGCGCATGACCACCATCGCTCCCAGCCGCCCCGAGGCGAGGGTCCCCGTGTGGGGGCTGGCGATCGCCTCTTTCCTGCCCGCGAAAGTACGACCCGCCGCCCGCTCCTGGATGAGGCACCTGCCACTGAGCCTGATCCTGCTTGTCCAGGCAATTGCGAGCCTGCGGCTGAGCAATACCATCCATCGGGATGAGGGCCTGTACATCTGGACCGGCTACCGGATCGTCGAGAACTGGCTTCATGGTACGCCGCTGTTTGACGAGCCCGCCCACTACTTCTCTGGAGCCCCGGTGCTCTACCCGGTCATCGCCTCGGTCCTGGACCGGGTTGGCGGCCTCGAGCTGGTGCGTATCTTCAGTCTGTTGTGGATGCTCGTCGCGACAGCCGCGCTCTACGCTGTGGCCAAGCGCCTCTTCCACGCCAAGGCGGCGTTTTGGACGGCCGCCGCGTTTGGCGTGGCGAGTCCGACCTCGTTTCTCGGGCACTTCGCAACCTTCGATGCCATGGCCCTGTCGCTGCTTGCCTTGGCCATGGCTGCCGGGGTCCGTGGGGTCCAAACCCGCCGGTTCGCCTGGGCGCCGGCGGTGGGCCTGCTGCTCACGGTCGCCGTTGTTTCCAAGTACGCGGCCCTTATGTTCGTTCCGGTGGTGCTGGCGGTGATTTTGCTGTCCTCGCACCAACGCTGGCGCAGCATCCGGTTCACCGCCGGGGCTGGCATGGTCACCGCCGCGACCCTCGCCGCACTGGCGTTCACCGTCGGCAGCCCCGCCATGGAGGGGCTGATGACCACAACGACTGACCGGAACGTGATCAACAGCACGCCCTGGCAGGATATAGCGATGATGACCGCGAAGAGCATCTGGCCGTACTTGGTGGTCGGCCCGGTAGCGGCCGGGTATGTCGCAGTGAAGCTGCGCAGGCCGCTCCTGGCCGTGACGTTGCTCGGGGCCATGCTCGCGCCGGCCATTTATCAGGGATACATCGGCGAGAGCGTTTCGCTGGAGAAGCATTTGGGTTTCGGGCTGATGTTCGTCTCCCTGGCAATCGGCGCCCTGCTATCCGCCCGCATCATCCACCCGGCCCGCAGACTGGTGTCGGTGGCCCTCGTGGGGGTCTTGGCCATCGCCGGTCTGGCCGAAAGCCACCGCCTGTACGGCGGGTGGTCCAACACAGAGAAGCTCTCCGACATCATGGCTTACTCCTGGGAGGCGACGCCCTATATGCGGACCCTGGGCGACGTCGTGGAGCCCATGCGTTACCGGTTCATGCACGATACGGAGGTCTGGCAGTTCACCACGACGGACTGGATCTACTATGACGGTCAGCATGGCATGCAGGCAGCCGAAAACGGACTTCGTGACCGCTACTGGCAGTACGTCTACTTCAACGGAGCCACACCGGCGAGCCGCGATCTCATGCCAAGGATGGAGTCATTCGGCTATGAGCTCGCGAATACGATCGCCCTCCACAACGATTACGGCACGGACACCTACTACGTCTGGGAAAACTACGAGCCTCCCCGGGGGGCAGCAGCAACCGAGCGATGACGGCGAGCCAACACGCCGCCAGCCAGAGTTGTGCGCGGCCGGCGACGCTGCATTCTGGCTGCTTTGATGCGATGCTCACAAGGCAAAATGCCCTGATCCCGCCACCCAGCCGAACCCGTCAATCCTGTGTCCTAGAGAACCGGCAAGACGTACTGTTGCCGGGACGGGGTCTCCTTGCTGGCCGCCAAGGCGGTCAACTGTGCCCGCGATTCCACTCCCAGCTTTCGGTAGATGGCAGTAAGGCGCACCTCCACGGTCCGGACGGAGACGAACAGCTTGGCGGCGATTTCCTTATTGCGCATGCCGCGGGCCACCATGTGTGCAAGGGCACGTTCATGGTCTGCGAGCATCAGCAACGCCGGGTTGCCGGCACTGCGGGACGGCTCCACCCGTTCGTCCAGAAGGAGGGCGTCAATAAGGTGGGTCCAGGCATGCGCTCCGGCTTCGTCAAACAGCACCTTTGCGCACAACAGCCGGTCCCTGGCCTCCCGCAGCTGGCCCAAGGCGCCCAGCCGCTCGGCGTAGCACAGCAAAGTCCGGGCCCGTTCCAGGAGCGAATCGTGGCCGGTTCTGCTCTCCAGGGCCTGGTTGAACAGCTGAAGGGACTGCTCCCCGTCGGCCAGCATGGCGCGACTGCGGGCAACAGTAGTGAACAGCCAGGGTGACCGCAGTCCAACGGAACGGCTTTCCAGGCGCTGCAGGGCCTGCGTTGCCTCACGGTGCCGGCCCAGCCGGATGAGGACCTCCACGAGGTCCGGCTCACACCGCAGCAGCGTTGGATTGCCAAAACCCATGCCGATCTCCGTCGCGCGGGACAACTGGGCAAAGGATTCCGCGAGGTCTCCCCGCAGGAGGGCAAAGTGGCCCTGGCAGGCAGCCAGCTGGGCGCTGATGGCCGGGTGGCTTTCCGCGCCCGAGTAGCGCTGCGCCTCAAGGGCGTACCCCTGCGCCAGCGCCTCGTCGCCCAGGGCATGGGCACGCCAGAGCCGGAAGACATGACGCATGCCACGGTGGTACTTCATTTCAGGTTCATGGCGTTCGAGGTCATCAATGAGTTTGACTGCCGCACGCACGTTTCCCGCCCGGATCTCATTGTCCACCGCCAGGAACAGTGCGGTTTCCCGCCAGATGGTGTTGCTTGCCCCCACATCGCTCCGCACCATGGCGAGTGCTTCCTGCGCATGATCGTAGCGCTCTGCGTAGCTGAGGGAACGCCCCTGAACGAGGAGGCTGGGCATGCGGGCGCTTCCCGCCGGCTCGTGCCTCCTGCTGACGTTGCCGGTGTCTCCGCCCACGGCAGCTGTCAGCAGTTTGGCCCGGTCAGCAATGGCCAGGCTCTCAGCCGATGCTGAGCCGTGGAAATCCGCCCCTAAGCGGAGAAGTTCTGCGGCGTCCTTCGGCTCCCAGCGTTCGGCGTAGTAGAGGGCTGCGCCGGCCAGCAGGCTGGCCGCATAAGCCGGGTCATGCTGGCCACATTCCTTCACCAGGCGCTGCACCATGCTCGAACGGACCGTCCCGCCCTGGACGAACTCGATCTCGAATGACAGGCCGGTCAGCCGGAGGATCAAGGCGGGGTTGTGCGTAACCCGCTGTGCCCAGTCCAGGTAACGCCGGGCGTAGACGAACTCGCCCCGGTGGAACAGAAGCTCCGCCAGGGTGGTGAGGCGGGCCGCGGTTTCGGCTTCCCACGGATTGATGGTGAGGGCCCGTTCGATGTACTCCACCGCGAACGGCACTTCCCCTCCCCGGATCAGGCCCACCGCGCTGCGGAGCAGCCCAAAGGGGGTCTGCCGTTCGAGGGTGGTGAAGCTCAGGTGCCAGCGGCGCGCGTAGGGGTCGGTGGCTTCGGAGGCCTGCGCCAGGGCCCGGTGGCCGGCTGTGCGGACGGCCGGCGTCATGCCGGCGAAGACATAACCGCGGAGCAGTTGGTCCCGGATCGACAGGTGTGGCCCGGACCTGCTGACCATACCGGTGGCCAGCAGTTCGTCCACCCCGGCCCAGGCATCCGGGCTGACTTTCTCCAGGGTGGCGATGTCGCTGCGGCAGGACAGCGAGAGCAGGTCCAGGACGTGGCGCGCGCCCGGCGTCAGCGTGCCCACGGCGGACGCGTACTCGGCTTCAAAGCTGCCCTTGCAGGGCAAGGGGACGGGCAGGGCATATTTGCCCTCCGCCTGCCGTTCCAGCAGCCGGTGGTAAAGCTCGACGGCGGCGAGCGGGTTTCCCAGGGTGGCTGCGGCAACCGCGTGGGCCGCCGCCGTCGTGGTGTGCCGCCCGGGCATTGCCTCCAGCATCCGCACACTGTCGCAATAGCTCAGGGCAGCAAGCTGCAGGGTCGGCAGCCCGCTGAAGGGGCTGTCCTGGATGTCTTCGCGGACACTGAGAAACAGTGCGATGTCCGTTCCGGCAAGCCGCCGGGCCAGGAAACCGATGACGGCCTGGCTGCCGGGATCCAGCTGGTCTGCATCATCGATCACGATGACGGTCCGGGACGATGAGCGCTGGCACAGGGCGTTGAGGAGCATGCTCGACACCACTGGCACGGTCATGGTTCCGGCGGCGTCGCGCAGGAGCTCATCGCTGATCCGGTTCAGGACGGGCTCGTCCATGCCGTTGAGGAGGGCCGTGAGCCCCGAGAGCGGCCAGTCCGACTCTGCAGCACTGGCGCCCAGGAAGACCGTTCGGTAATCGCCCAGGGTGGGAATCTCGGACAGCAGGGCCGACTTTCCCGCCCCGCGTCCACCCACCACCGTGAGGGCGGACTCCTTGGGGCCCCGGATGACCGAAAGGATCCGGTCCAGTTCGTTGCTTCGGCCAATTAAGGACATGCGGTCTCCCCATCAGAAGGAGACCGTTATCCAGCGCTACCAGTTCCAATACGAAGCCGCGCCGTCCGGTCACTTCCGTGACCGGGGGTTCGGCAAGCTGTCGACTCATCGCCTCCAGCACGGTACCCAGCCGTTAGAAGTGAATATAGCGCCGCGCAAGGACGGGCTGGCAGTTGAATAACTGCTGGATTCCATCAAGATTCGCGCATTCGTTTCCTCGACGTTTTGCAGTTGCCTCCCGGTAATCTTTTGGTTCACGGAACTGCCTGCGCCTGTGGGAAGATCTGATTTGGCCTCCCGCCGTCTGTGCCGATGCACATGAGCTCCCCGCCTCCCCCGCGTCTAGGGTGGGAGAAACATGTGACCCGCAGCACTGGACGCCGCCTTGCCCGGAGGCCCCCCAGCCTGCTGCCCCCGGCGCAGGTTCCCATCCATTCGCAATGACCCAAAGGACGGCGCACCCATGCCCGCTGACCAACAGTTAGCAAAGTCGCTCAAGCCGCGGCACCTTTCCATGATCGCGATAGCCGGAGTCATCGGAGCCGGCCTCTTCGTGGGCTCCGGCGCGGCCATCCAGCAGGCTGGTCCCGGAATCCTGGTGGCTTACATGGCCGCCGGCATCGTGGTGATCCTGGTGATGCGCATGCTGGGCGAAATGGCCGCAGCGAACCCCGAAACCGGCTCGTTTTCCACCTACGCGGACAAGGCGCTGGGCCGTTGGGCGGGATTCAGCATCGGCTGGCTCTACGCGTGGTTCTGGATCATCGTGCTGGGCATCGAGGCTACGGCCGGCGCAGCGATCATGCACCGGTGGGTGCCCGGCATTGACCAGTGGATCTGGGCCCTGATCCTGATGGTCCTGCTCACGCTGACCAACCTCGGCTCGGTGAAGTCCTACGGCGAGTTCGAGTTCTGGTTTGCCTCCATCAAAGTTGCGGCCATCGTGCTGTTCCTGCTGTTCGGTGCCGCGGCCATCCTTGGCCTGGTGCCCGGCGTCCCGGCGCCCGGCCTGACCAACCTGCTCGATAACGGCGGGTTCATGCCGAACGGTCCCGGCGCGGTCCTGGCCGGCATCCTGGTTGTGGTCTTCTCCTTCTTCGGCGCGGAAATCGCCACCATCGCAGCCGGCGAATCCGAGAACCCGGTGGACGCCGTCAAGAAGGCCGTGAAGTCCACGGTCTGGCGCATCCTGGTCTTCTACATCGGTTCCATTGCCATCGTTGTCACCCTGCTGCCGTGGAACGATGCGAGTGTCGCCAAGAGCCCCTACGTTGCCGTCATCGAACTCTTCGGCATCCCCGGTGCCGGCACCATCATGGACGTCGTGGTCCTCACCTCCGTCCTGTCCTGCCTGAACTCGGGCCTTTACACGGCCAGCCGGATGCTCTTCTCGCTGTCCAAGCGCGGAGATGCGCCGGCCTCCTGGACCAAAATCTCCCGGCGGGGCGTGCCGGCTTCGGCAGTCCTGGCCTCCACGGTGGTCGGTTTCGTGACAGTCGGCCTGAACTACATTGCACCGGACACTGTCTTCCTGTTCCTGGTGAACACCTCAGGTGCCATCGCCCTGTTCGTCTGGCTGGTCATCGCCTCATCCCAGCTGGTCCTCCGCAAGCGCATGGGCAGTGCCGCCAAGGACCTCGCACTGAAAATGTGGCTGTTCCCCTACCTGACGTGGCTGGCGATCGGCAGCATCGTGGCTCTGCTCATCGGTATGGTCATCCTGGAGTCCACCCGGGAATCGCTGCTGCTGTCCGTCGCCCTGGCCGCGGTTGTGGTGGCCATCGGGGTATGGCGCTACCGCAGGTCCGGTCCGGCCGCTGCCGCCGGCGACGCCGGCGAACCGCAGGACGTGCCCGTGAAGGCGGGCCCGGCGTCGTAATTCCCGCCCACCTTGCCTGACCCTGACTGAAAACCGCCCGCCCGGAGCCGCCCTCGGCCCCGGGCGGACGGTTTTCCACATACGGGCTGCCCCTGCTGCCGTTCGGCAAGCGTCCGCCCTAGGCTCGTGTCAAGCGCGAATCGCCTATCCGGTCCAAATGCACTAAGATATTGAAGTCTGTGCTGCGTCCTGCCTCCGTTCCGGCGGCGGGGCATCGCACGGCATCGCAAATGAACCTCCTGTTACGGAAATGCCGTAACCGCTTAGCCCAAAGGAGGTGGGTTCACATATGCGTCCTTACGAATTGATGGTAATCATCGACCCCGAGGTCGAAGAGCGTACCGTTGAGCCGTCGCTTCAGAAGTTCCTGAACGTCATCACCAACGATGGTGGAACCATCGAAAAGGTTGACATCTGGGGCCGTCGCCGGCTGGCTTACGACATCAAGAAGAAGTCCGAAGGTATCTACGCCGTGGTGAACTTCACCGCCAAGCCGGAAACCGCCAAGGAACTTGACCGCCAGCTGTCTCTTAACGAGACCATCATGCGCACCAAGATCACCCGCCCCGAAGAGCAGAAGGTTGTTGCTGAGTAATTTCAGCACCGATTTTCATTCTTTACCCCGCAGGAAACGCACTCTTCACCCAGGATCGAACAAGGAGGCAGTAGATGGCAGGCGAGACCACCATTACGGTCATCGGTAATCTCACCAATGACCCGGAATTGCGGTTCACACCGTCCGGTTCGGCAGTAGCGAACTTCACCATCGCTTCCACCCCGCGTACCTTTGACCGCCAGTCCAACGAGTGGAAGGACGGGGAAACCCTGTTCCTCCGCGCCGCCGTCTGGCGTGAAGCAGCCGAGAACGTCGCCGAGTCCCTCACCAAGGGCATGCGCGTGATTGTTACCGGCCGCCTGAAGAGCCGTTCCTACGAAACAAAAGAAGGCGAAAAGCGCACCGTTATCGAGCTTGAGGTCGACGAAATCGGCCCCAGCCTGCGCTACGCCAATGCCAAGGTCAACCGCACCCAGCGCTCCGGCGGCCAGGGTGGACAGGGCGGCTTCGGCGGCGGCAACAGCGGCGGTGGCTTCGGAGGCGGCAACTCTGGTGGAAACCAGGGCGGCAACTCCGGTGGCGGCTGGGGCGGCGGCAACCAGCAGGCTGCACAGGACGATCCCTGGGCGACGCCCGGTGTCTCCAACGCAGGCGGCTGGGGCAACGGCCCCGACTCCGAACCTCCCTTCTAAACAAACCAATAAAGGCCCGACGCCGGGACCGCACCAAGTGCCTCACGGCACCTGAGCGGCTGCCGCCGTCGGACCACCACCATCCCGTGGATCAACATCCACGGGCTCCCTAGATTAGGAGCTCCACGATGGCTAAGGCTGAACTCCGTAAGCCCAAACCAAAGTCCAACCCCTTGAAGGCCGCTGACATCACTGTCATCGACTACAAGGACGTAGCATTGCTGCGCAAGTTCATCTCCGACCGCGGAAAGATCCGCGCCCGTCGCGTCACCGGCGTTACGGTCCAGGAACAGCGCAAGATCGCACAGGCAATCAAGAACGCCCGCGAAGTTGCTCTGCTGCCTTACTCCGGCGCTGGCCGCGGCTAAGGAAGGGATTAACTAACATGGCAAAGCTCATTCTGACCCACGAAGTAACCGGTCTCGGTGCTGCTGGCGACGTTGTCGAGGTCAAGGACGGTTACGCACGTAACTACCTGCTGCCCCGCAACTTCGCCCTGACCTGGTCGAAGGGTGGCGAAAAGCAGGTTGAGTCCATCAAGGCTGCCCGCGCCGCCCGCGAGCACGCTTCCCTGGAAGACGCTCAGAAGCAGGCCGCTGCACTCTCCGCCAAGCCGGTCAAGCTGGTCGTCAAGGCCGGCGAGACCGGACGCCTGTTCGGTACGGTCAAGCAGGCCGACGTTGCCGACGCTGTTGAGGCCGCAGGCCTTGGCCGCATCGACAAGCGCAAGGTTGAACTGCCCGCACACATCAAGTCGGTAGGTTCCTACCAGGCCAACGTCCGTCTGCACGACGACGTTGCTGCTGTGATCGACCTTGAGGTCGTAGCTGGCAAGTAGTCTCTGACTGCAGGAAAGACCCCCGTCGCCGTAACCCGGCGGCGGGGGTTTTCTCTTGCTGTTTCACGGGGTATGAAGTTCAGCCATCACATGCTGGTACCCGCTCCGGATCAGCCCGGCGAGGACGTCACGGTCAACGTCGTCCAGCCTGTTGACGTAGAGGCACGCCGCCCCCGTCTTATGCTTGCCGAGCACCGGGAGCAGCCTGTCCGCGTCCGGGCCGTAGGTGAGGCCGTAGAGGGCGAGGTTCGCCTTGCGCGGTGAAAATCCGACCGCGGCGGAATCGCCCTCCCGTCCGCTGCCGTACCGGTAGTGGTACCTGCCGAAGCCGACGATGCTGGGACCCCACATGACGGGGTCCTGCCCGGTAACGGACTTCATCAACTCCAGCAGTTCAAACCCGTCAGCGCGCCGGACCGGGTGTTCCACGGACGCCAGGAACTCCTCCACGGGCACTTCTGTGGGCCCGGTCTTGTTCTCATTCATCCAGGTAGTCTGGCAGACGCGCGGCAGCACAGGGAACGTTCCCCGCGGGAATACTTGCGGGGCAGCATCAGTTCACCGTATAAATGCAAATGCATGTATGGTGAAGTGAACGAGCAACAGGAGAATGCCATGGAAACCCGCCGCATCACAGTTCTTTCCGCAGGACTTGGCGTACCGTCGTCGAGCCGCCTGCTGGCTGACCAGCTGGCCGCGTCGGCTGAGCGGCAACTGGCCGCGGCCGGATACGACGTGACAGTGGACGTCGTGGAGCTCCGGGACCTGGCCGTGGACATCGCCAACAACTTCGTGACCGGCTACGCGGCTCCCCGCCTCGCCGACGTGATAGCCGGCGTGGAGGCGTCAGACGGAATTATCGCCGTGACCCCCGTATTCAGCGCATCCTTCAGCGGATTGTTCAAGTCATTCATCGACGTCCTGGACCCCAAATCCCTGGACGGCAAGGCGGTCCTGCTGGGCGCGACCGGCGGTACGGACCGCCACCAGATGGTCCTGGACTACGCCATGCGCCCGCTGTTCAGCTACCTCCGCGCGCGAATGGTGGCAACCGGTGTCTTTGCCGGTCCCCAGGACTGGGGCAGCGTGGACGGCGGCGGATCGTCCCTCGGGGAGCGGATCAACCGTGCGGCCGGCGAGTTCACCCGGCTATTGGAAGGACCTCAGCCAGGCCGTAAGGCGGCTCCGATGGAGTCCCTGCCCTTCGAGCAGCTATTGGCCGGCATTTCCGGAAATCGCTAACGCTTGGCGGTGGCGAACTTTCGGGAGGCGCCGGTCGTTGTGCGGGACATGAAATGCCCAGTGGATTCCGTAGACCTTCTGATGACCGAGCGCAGCGGGGTGGAGATCGATTACTGCCCGCAGTGCCGCGGCGTCTGGTTGGACCGTGGCGAGCTCGACAAGATCCTTGACCGGGCCGCGGGCATGCCTGCTGCATCTCCGGCAATGCCGGCGCGTCCGGCACCCGGGCCCACGCCGCCACCGCTCTACCCCAACTTCGAGCCCCGGCGGGAGCAGCCCCGCTACGACGACCGCAAGTACGGGAAACAGGGGCACGACCGTGACTATGACCGCCGGCACCAGCAAAAGAAGAAGGAAGGCTGGCTGGGCGAGCTGTTCGACTTCTAGGCACGGCGTCCCGGCCCCTCCGGGCGCCGGCCTTAGTCGTCCAGCAGTTCGATGAACTCCCGGGCCTGCTTCATGGAAATGTCCGAGTGCCGGGTGAGTGCCGTGGCCGCGGCCTCCGTGTCGCCGTTGCGTGCCAGGGTGCGGATCCTGCCGTAGATCTCGTCATTGAGCATGTTGCTGCTCACCTCGCGGGTCACGTCGCCTTTGCTGGCGATGGCCCGGTACCGGTACGGGAACCTTTGGGGCTCATCGTCCTCGTCATCGTCCTGCTCCGGGCCGGCCACCTCGGGGCTTCGGTAAGGCTGCGGGTGGGCTGCCAGTGCGCCCACCGCATCGCGGGAAGCCCGCAGGCCATCGCCGGTGGCTTCGTAGTACAGCTTGATGGCGGCCATGGCCTGCCCCTGCGCTATCAGCGCATAGAGCCGCCGGTGTTCGTCCTCTGACAGCTTTGCGGCGGCAGTGCGCGCCAACTCTGCGGACGTCGCCGCCGGCTGTGCCGGTTCGGCCGTGCGTGTTGCCTTCCGCCTGCCCATGGCGCGGACTGCCAGTGCAACTCCGGCGATAACAGCCAGGAGGATGAGGACAGGGACCACAAGCGATTCCATTGTTCTAGAGCCGTTCTATGTATTTTTTGGCGGTGGCCAGATCTGATTGCGTTGCTTGGCGGAGCAGTTTGATGGCCTGCACCTTTTGGCCGCTCCGGACCATGGCCTGCAGTTGCATGGCCAGCTGATGGTTCAGCTGGGCACCCCCGGCAGGCATTACTCCGTTATGGCCCGAACCCGCGGTGGCACCCTGGTTCAGCATGTCCATCCGGGCATGGTCCTGCTGCTGGGTGTGCTGCTGCGTGTTCTGGCTGGGGCGGGTCTTGGCCTCCAGCCTTGCACGCGCTGCAGTGGCGGCCTCGACCTGGGCTGCATAGTGCCGGGCTGAGCGCTCCGCGAGGTCGCGCTGGTATTTTTCCGCGTCCGACATGCCGGTGTCGCGGGGGCTCAGCGCCGTGAAGAGCCCCCAAATGAGCGCCACCAACACAATCGCAGGCAACAGCACCAGCAGTAGTTCGCCCATACATAGAGCTTATGCCAGATCCACTTTATCCACAGCAATATTCACCGGTGCGCATACAGGAGGAAGGGCTGCAGGGCAAACGCTTGACGGGGAATATGAGGACGGCCACTTCCTCGGCATGAACTTGGTCACGGGTATGGATCGGCTGGGAACAGGGCACCCGGCGCGTCGTGGCCTGTGGATGAAATTCCACAGAAGAAATATTTACTCCACATCCCCCGATGGGCGTTTTCGCAGGTCAGTGCCCTGACGGGAGGCAAACTTTTTTATTATCCACAGCCTTTCGCACAGGCTGTGCACAAGCTATGCCGGTTACTGCACAGCTTATCCACAGCCCTTCGGGGCTTCCGGCTTTGCTGCCGGGTCCCGGGGGGCTAGCGTAGCGGGGTACCTGTTCTTAGGGCAGTCAGCGGCTCCGGGATCCCTGGGAAACTGTAGTCCCTGGCCCTGTGTGGGCCCACGGAACAGGCCTCTGTGGAAAACCTGTGGACAGTGGGGATAACTCCATATTTCCGGTTCCAGGGACTGGCGGCAGCATTGTCAGACCCTGCCGATACACCTGTACGGGTGGCGGAGCACGGACTTTTCCGGATGAGGCCTCAACAGGACAGCAATAACCGGGCAACCCAGGCCCCGGTACAAATGGAGGACGGCAGCTTTGTCAATCGCGCATCTGGACCAGGTCGAGACCACCCGCGGATCAGACACCAGCCGGAAGCCTCCCCAGGACATCGCCGCCGAGCAATCGGTGCTGGGCGGCATGATGCTCTCCAAGGATGCCATCGCCGATGTTGTGGAAATCCTCCGCGGCCAGGACTTTTACCGGCCTGCCCACGAGACCATCTACGAAGCGATCATTGACCTGTACGGCCGGGGCGAACCAGCCGATGCCGTAACGGTTTCCGATGAGCTCACCAAGCGCGCAGAAATCAACAGGATCGGCGGCCCTGCCTACCTGCACGAGCTGATCCAGACCGTTCCCACCGCTGCCAATGCCGGGTACTACGCCGAGATCGTGGCCGAACGGGCTGTCCTCCGGCGCCTCGTGAACGCCGGCACCAAGATCGTCCAGCTGGGCTACGGCTCGGACGGCGAGGTGGAGGACCTGGTCAACCAGGCCCAGGCCGAGGTCTACGCTGTGGCGGAACGCCGGACGGCTGAGGACTACGTGGTCCTCAAGGACGTCATGGAGTCCACCGTGGACGAGATCGAAGCGTCCGGCCACCGTGGTGAAGGCATGACCGGTGTGCCCACCGGCTTTTTTGAACTCGACGAGCTCACGCACGGGCTCCACCCGGGCCAGATGATCGTTATCGCCGCCCGTCCGGCCGTGGGTAAATCCACCTTCGCCCTGGACTTTGCCCGCTCCGCCGCGATTAAGAACAACCTGTCCACGGTCATGTTCTCGCTCGAAATGGGCCGGAACGAGATCGCCATGCGCCTCCTCTCGGCCGAGGCCACCATCGGTTTGCAGGACCTCCGCAAGGGCACCATCAAGGACGAGCAATGGTCCAAGATCGCCACCACCATGGGGCGCATGAATGATGCCCCGCTGTTCATCGACGACAGTCCCAACATGTCCCTGATGGAAATCCGCGCCAAGTGCCGCCGCCTGAAGCAGCAGCACGATCTCAAGCTCGTCATCCTCGACTACCTGCAGCTGATGAGTTCCGGCAAGAAGGTGGAGTCGCGGCAGCAGGAAGTCTCCGAGTTTTCCCGTGCCTTGAAGCTGCTGGCCAAAGAGCTCCAGGTCCCCGTCATCGCGCTGTCCCAGCTGAACCGTGGGTCCGAGCAGCGCTCGGACAAGCGGCCCATGGTGTCGGACCTCCGTGAATCGGGCTCCATCGAGCAGGACGCCGACATGGTGATCCTGCTCCACCGCGAGGATGTCTACGACAAGGAATCCCCGCGCGCCGGCGAAGCGGACATCCTGGTGGCCAAGCACCGTAACGGCCCCACCAAGGACATCGTGGTGGCTTTCCAGGGCCACTACTCCCGGTTCGCCAACATGGCGGCTGACGCCGGCGGTGGCGGCTTCTAGGGAACCGGGTCAGCCCTGGGTCAGCAAGTGGTTGGGGAGCCGGTTGCCCGGCGCCGTACCCCTGATCTCGAGAAGTTCCCGCGCGTGGGCGTGCAGCCTCTTATCCTCGTCGCTGACAGGCACCCAGGCGGGAATCGGCACTGAGTTGCCTTCGTCGTCGCGCGCCACCATCACGGTGAGGCAGTACGTCGTGAGGTTGAGCCCGCCGCCCTGGGGGTCGCCGGAGCGGACGTGTACCGCAATGTGCATACCCTTGGTTCCGGTGTACACGAGGCGGGCCTCCACCTCCACCACGTGCCCGATCAGCAGGGGCCGGTAGAAACGGACTCCGCCCGAGAACACCGCCACGGTGTCCCGGCCGCAGTAGCGGGTGGCACAAACGTAGGCGGCTTCATCGATCCACTTCATGACGATTCCGCCGTGGACCTTGCCTCCCCAGTTCACGTCAGTGGGCGCGGCCATGAATCGGAGCGTCACGCGCTCTGCCGTACCGGCATCGGTATATTCCTGCCGGTTCATCGCTTCGACGATCTGCTCGCGGACCTTGATCCGGGCCAGGGCGTGGTCCCGCTGCTCAATCTCTTTGGGCGTGACGGGCTCGAACTGCTGCACGGGGATCGGTTTGCCATCCTCTCCGACAGCCACGAAGATGACTATGCACTGGCTGCGCATGGTGGCCGCGCCGCCCTTGGGATCTCCCGAGGACACAACAGTCCGGATGTGCATGGAAGACCGCCCGGTGTACACGATGGTCGCCTCCACCTCCACCATGTCGCCGCTGTTCACTGGATCCGCAAAGTGGATGTTCCCCACATAGGCCGTGACGCAATAGGACTTCGCCCAGCCCACGGCCGCCGCATAAGCCGCCTTGTCCACCCACTCCAGGACCGTGCCGGCGTCCACCGACCCGCTGTGGCCCACGTCCATCGGCGCGGCCAGGAAGCGGAGGGTTACGGAATTCGGGGTGCCGGTGGACGTCATGCTGTGATCATACTGACGCCCCCGGTTACCCGCCGGTCGCCCCGGCAAAGTGACAAACAGAACTGCCCCGCCCGCCGAATCGGCGGACGGGGCAGGTCGGTGTTAATCGGGACTAGCCGGCGCGGGTGTAGACAATGTCCGGCTGGGCAGGAAGCTCCATGCCTTCCCCGATGAAGAAGCCCGGGTGCGGCGGCTGGTTGTAGGAGATGTTCTCCCGTGCCACGGAGAGGCGGTACACCGGATCGTGCATCAGCGTCCGCAGGCGGACGTCAGTACCGGAAGAGGTGGTGTAAATCCGCAGTTCGGTGCTGTCTGCTGACGGCCAGGCGATCTCTTCCCGCCAGTCACCCAGCAAGTCGGCCTGGATGGCCGGGTTGCCCTTGGTGCTGTTGTTGGTCTTGGCACCGGTTGCTGTCAGCAGCCGGTCGCTGGACTCCGTCCCCCAGTTCCACTTGGCGATGCTGGGGGTACCTGTGTTGGTGGTGGCATCCCAGTCGTGGTCGACGATTTCGCGCAGCAGGTCGCCGTCCCACCAGGCCAGGAAGTTCGCGGCGGGAATCTTTTCCGCGATCAGCTCACCCTTGGCGGACCGGAGCTGACCGACGGGGGAGTTCCAGGCGGCGTCTCCGCCGATGGCCCAGCCTTCGGCACCCGGGTGGCGGGGGTCGATGTCTCCGGCAGCAGCGCGTCCCGTGTCCTTGGTGGCCGGGATGCTCCAGAGCACTTCACCTGTCCGTGAATCCCGGAACGTAGCGCCCTTGTTGCCGCTTGAGCCCATATCCTCGTGGGCGGCGAAGGTCTCCAGTCCCGGCCGGGACGGATCGAGATCGCTGGTGTGGATCGCGTCGCCGTGGCCCAGGCCCGTGCTGTAGAGCGCTTTGCCGTTGTCGTCGATGGTCATGGATCCGAAGACGAACTCGTCCTTGCCGTCGGCGTCCACATCCGCGACGGACAGGTTGTGGTTGCCCTGGCCCCGGTACTGCGATCCGCTGATGTCCGAGTCGAACGTCCAGCGCTTGACCAGCTTGCCGCCGGAGAGGTCGTACGTGACCAGGACGGCGCGGGTGTAGTAGCCGCGGCTGAACATCATGGACGGACGCTCGCCGTCGAGGTAGGCCACGGCTCCCAGGAACCGGTCCACACGGTTGCCGTAGGTGTCACCCCAGGCCCCCACGTCTCCCCGCGGCGGCTCATACGCCACGGTGTCCATGACGGTGCCGGTGGCGCCGTGGAAGACGGTGATGAACTCGGGCCCGGTCAGCACGTAGCCGCTGCTGTTCCGGTAATCGGCCCCGGCGTTCCCGATGACGGAGCCGGCACCGTCCCGCGTTCCGTCCGCCGTCTTCATGGCAACCTCGGCCTTGCCGTCGCCGTCGAAGTCGTAGGCCAGCAGCTGGGTGTAGTGGGCGCCCGCACGGATGTTCGGGCCCATGTTGATCCGCCAGAGTTTGGTGCCGTCCATCCGGTAGGCGTCCACGTAGACAAGGCCGGTGTAGCCCGCCTGGGAGTTGTCCTTGGCGTTGGACGGGGACCACATCTGGAGGATTTCGTAGGTGCCGTCGCCGTCAAGGTCGGCGACGCTCGCGTCACCCGCCGAGTAGCTGTAGGGCTGCCCGTCCTTGGTGTAGTCGTCCGCCGGCTTGTCCAGCTTCACGGACAGGTAGCCCTGGGCCAGCGGCGTGAACTCGCCCGTGAGCTGTTCCCCGCCGTTACCCACGCTCTTGATGACGTAGCGGGAGGCAGCTGTGCCCGAGGGGTCCAGGAAGGTGGTGCTGTTGCGGATGGGCTCGTCGGTGAGCTGCACGCCGTCGCGGATCACGTGGAAGCCCACCTGCTCCGGGTCCAGGCCCAGCATGCGCCAGCCAACGCGCACTCCGCCGTCCGTCAGAAGTGCCACGGGTGCCCGGTCAAGCTGCTCCATCTGCCGGTTGACCACGGTGACTTTTTCCGTTCCCACAACGTGTGAAGGCGCGGATTCACCGCCCTTGTTCACGGTGGTGACGCGGTAGTAGTACTTGATGGTGGTCAGGACCGTGTAGTCGGTGTAGTTCACCTCGGTGGCCCGGCCAACGTATTCGAACGGGCCGTCAGGTGAGGTGGAACGGTAGACCTGGTAGGCGGCGGCGTTGGCCACCTTCTGCCATTTCAAGGTCACGCTGGTCTTCTCCACTGCCTTGATGTCCACTTTGGTTGTGGGCGCGGGGACGGGCGTGCCGGGGTCCACAAGGGCGGTCTCCAGCGTGTTGGAGGGGACCGATTCGAGGCCGGTGCTGTCCACGGCGGTGACGAAGTACTTGTAGGCCAGTCCGGCGAAGGCAGTGGTGTCCTGGAACGCAGGGGCGGCCACGTTTTCCGCGATGACCTGGGGTTCGGACTCGAAGGACGCCTGGCGGAAGACCTTGTAGCTGGCGGCATCGGCCACGGCATCCCAGGCCAGGTCGACGGCAGGGGGTTCGGCCGCCGCGTTGACCGCTGTGGTGTGCAGGTTCGTCGGGCCCACCAGCAGCGGGGTGACCTCCAGGCCGTTAAGCCGCTGGCCCGAGCCGCTGATGGCCAGGTTCAGCTGCCCGTCCGAGACCAGGACCTGGTTGATGATCTTGGTGGCGGAGGAGGCGCGGCTGGAGGAGACCTGGCCGAAGGGAATGCCTTCGGCGGCCACATCGGTCCGCGTGGAGCCGATCCAGTCGCTGTGGTACGTCTTCAGGGCATAGGTGCCGTTGGGCACGTCCAGCTGGAATTCAAAGCTCGAGCCGCTCAGGACGAAGTCGCGCAGCAGGTTGGTGGTGACGGCGCCGCGGTCCCGGTCGCTGAGGACCGAGATGTCCTTGAAGCCGAAGGCGCGTTCCGGGGTGTAGCCCATGGTCCGGTTCACCTCGGTGTAGCCGGGCTCGACGGGCGCGCCCACGGGGCCAAAGTCGAACTTGTACTTTGCCTGTTTCGTGGTCACGGACAGTGCGTCGCTGGGTTCGGAAAGACCCTTGCCGTTCATGGCCGCAACGCGGATACTGTACGCGGTGCCTTCGGCCAGTCCCGCCAGGTTGGCGGTGGGCACAGTTGCGGTGGTGGTGAGCTTGTAGGCGCTGTCCGGCTCGGATGCCAGCTTGCGGTACACCTTGTAGATGTCCGCACCCTCAACGGGCTGCCATTTCAGCAGTGCCCCCGCGTTGGAAACGCTGCCGGCCACGAGTCCCTGCGGCGTGGCGGGAACGGACGACGGCGGTGCGATTTCCTTGACGCGGGAGGCCAGCGGAACGCTGAGCTGCTTCACTCCGCCGGCCACCAGGCGGGCGATCTGGATGGCGCCGTATTCCTGGAAGTGCGTGTTGTCCACTGTTCCGGTGGGGCGGTTGGGGTAGACGCCGGCGTCGACGTGGAGGAACACGGACTTGGTGTCCTCCGGACCGATCGCGTCGTAGTAGGCGCGGCTCGAGGCGGAGAGGTCCACCAGGGCCACATTCTCCTCGGTGGCCAGTTCCTGCATCTTGGCTACGTACTCGGGGAAGCTCACCCGGAACTTGCCGGTGGCCTCGTCAAAGTCGCGGCGGCCCACGGGGGTGACCAGGATGGGGGTGGCACCGCGCTGCCGGGCACCATGGACGTAGGTCCGCAGGTACTCCTTGTAGTCCTCGGGGGAGGCGTAGCGGTCGTCCACGCCGATGGTGGCATCGTTGTGCCCGAACTGGACCATGAGGTAATCGCCGGGGTTGATGACCCGCAGGATCTCATCGAGCCGTCCCTGGCTAATGAAGTTCTTGGAGCTCCGGCCGCCGATGGCGTGGTTGCGGAAGGTCACCGCACCGTCGAAGTACCGGTCGATCATCTGGCCCCAGCCGGCCTGCGGTACGAAGCCGGGGTCGTAGGTTTGCACGGTTGAATCACCGGCCAGGTAGACGCCGGGATCGGTGGTGGCGGTACGGGGAGCCCGGGCGGAGATGACCAGTGAATTGATCTTGGCCGCTGTGCCGCTGAAATCGAGGTTCAGCTGGCCGTCCACCAGCGAGAGGGGGAATTCCATCTCCAGGTACTGGCCTGCCGGCTTGTCCGTGAGCTGGACTTTGGCCATCTTCTCGGCGGTGATGGCGATGTTGGTTGCTTCCGCAGCGTCGCCTGCTGTCAGCTTGACGGTGTAGTCGCCATTGGGCAGGTCAACCAGGAAGGTGCTGCCCTGGGCCTGGACGAAGTCCGAGCGGAGGGGGTCACCTGTGCCGCGGTCTGCTCCCGAGGTGACGGCGGTGTCGGTGAAGCCAAACTTCCCGGCTGCGGAGTATTGGCTGGCGGCGTCCACGTGCGTGTAGCCCTCAGCCGTCGAACCGGGGCCAAAATCAAACTTGAACCCGCTGCCCACGGGCGGCAGTGCGGTGGTGTCCGCGTGGACCGGCGGGAGGCCGGTCAAAGCGATCGCGGCAGAGGCAACAGCCGCGGTGGCAGCCTTGGTGCCCGAGGTAAGGATCCTGCGGCGCTGCGGCGGCCCTGCCTCGGGGCCTGGTTTTGCTTGCGGGGGTTTCTTCACGGACATCTCCTTCGATGAGCGGTGGTGAAGCGGCCCCGGCCTTACTTTGGAACGATTCAAAAGAAAAGCGCAGCAGTGCAGATGCGCGCGACGCAGGAGAAGGTTCCCGGAAGTGACCAGTTGAAGAAAGGCTGAGACCTGGGGTGCGGTGATGCAGCTCTCACTGCAACAGTCACAGGTTTACCAGCAGCAACAGCAGACAGGCAAGCGTTTTCCCAATCTTTCCTGCGCCTTTATGGTCCGGGCTGTTCCTCAATGTTCGATAGCTCGCCGCCTAAACGCCGACGGCGGCCAGGCACCCTAGGTGCCCAGCCGCCGTCGAGCGGGGTTTTCGTGGCCGTGGTTAGGCCAGGACTGCCAGCTTGGAGTTGCTGCGGCCAAACAGGGCGCGGTCCACGGAGACGCGGCCCGCGCCGGTGAGTGCCAGCGCGAATGCGGCAGCGGCCAGGAGCAGGACCAGTTCGTAGCCGCCGTTGGCGGCGAAGACGCCGGCTGAGGCGTGCACCAGGAACAGGGCGCCGAGCATATCCAGGGCCAGGAGGGCGGCAACCACCCGGGTGAGGATGCCCAGGATCAGGGCGATTCCGCCGGCCAGTTCCAGGACGGCGACGGCCGGGGCTGCAATCTCGGCGGCCGGCACGCCCATCTTGGCGAACGAGGCCTGGGTGCCTGCAATGGTCCACTCGTTAAACTTCTGCCAGCCGTGGGCGGCAAAGAGGAAGCCCAGGACGATGCGGAGGGCCGTGATGGCGGTAGTGGTAAGTCGGGACTGGTTCATGGAAGATCCACCGTTTCGGATTTTGGTCGGAGCTGGACAGGTGTGCAAGCAGGGACGGATCACAGCGGCTTGAGGTATCCAGTCTTCCGCACGAAAGGTTGAAGAGTCAACTAATCAGGCGGAACTGTGGGCTTTGTCATGTCCGGCCGCACGACCGGCGGGTGAATGTCACGGAAGGTTAAGCTGGCACGGTGCCGCAACAATCGCCCTCCCTTCCCGTGGAGTCCCGCAAGGGCCATGCCCGGGAAATACTCCGTCTCGCCGTCCCTGCTTTCGGGGCACTCGTGGCCGAGCCGCTGTTCCTGCTGGCGGATTCCGCCATCGTGGGGCATCTTGGCGTGGCACAACTGGCCGGCGTCGGACTGGCGTCCGCGGTGCTGCACACCGCCGTCGGGCTGATGGTCTTCCTCGCGTATTCCACCACCCCGGCCGTCGCCCGTGCCATTGGCGACGGGCAACTGGGCAAGGCCCTGGCGGCCGGGCGCGACGGCGTGTGGCTGGCACTGCTGCTCGGCGTGGGCCTTGCGGTTGCCGGCTTCGTGGCTGCCGAACCTTTGATTGGCCTGATGGGCGCGGAAGGCGAGGTGCGGGCCTTCGCCGTGGACTACCTGCGCTGGTCCATGCCCGGCCTGGTGGCCATGCTGCTCATCTTCGCCGGCACGGGCGTTCTCCGCGGACTGCAGGATACGCGGACCCCGCTGGTGGTGGCCACCGCCGGGTTCGGCCTGAACATCGTCCTGAACCTGTGGCTGGTCTACGGACTGGGCTGGTCTGTCACGGGCTCGGCGGTGGGAACCAGCGTGGCCCAGTGGGCAATGGCGGCGGTCTACCTCGTAATGGTGCGCCGCAACGCGGTCCGCCACGGCGTCAGCCTCCTGCCCAGCTGGCGGGGCATCCGCAGCATGACCCGCGTGGGGTCCTGGCTGATGCTGCGCACGCTCAACCTGCGCGCAGCCATCCTCGTGACCGTGCTGGTGGTTACCGCGCAGGGCGCAGTCAACCTCGCTGCCCACCAGCTCGCAATGACCATCTTTTCGTTCCTGGCCTTCGCACTGGATGCCCTGGCCATCGCCGCGCAGGCACTGATCGGCAAGGAACTGGGCGCCTCCAACGCGGGCAAGGCGCGCCTGCTCACCGGCACGATGATCCGCTGGGGAACCGGCTTTGGCGTGGTGACGGGCCTGCTGCTCGCCGCGGTGGCCCCCTGGGCAGGAGCCCTGTTCACGTCCGACCAGCAGGTCCAGTCCGTGTTGGCCGTCGCTTTATGGATCCTTGCGGCCGGGCAGCCAATCGCCGGCTACGTCTTTGTGCTGGACGGCGTGCTGATCGGCGCAGGTGATGCCAAGTACCTGGCCCTGGCGGGGCTGGTCAACCTTGCCGTGTATGCGCCGCTGCTCGCCGCTGTTGCCGTGTCCGGTGCCGCGGGCGCAGCGGGCCTGGGCTGGCTGTGGGCCGCTTTCGCGGTGGGCTATATGGCGGCCCGAGCCGTCACCCTCGGGGTGCGCGCGAGGTCAGACCGGTGGATGGTCCTGGGTTCGGCCTAGCGGTCCGCCCCACTAAACTGGACCGGTGACGCAACCAATAACACCCGCAGGCGCAGCAGCGGGAACTGCACCCCGGCCCGACCTGTGGAAGCCGGTGCTGCTCCGCTCGGCGGCGGCCCTCGTGTTTGGTGCAGTGACCATTTTCTGGCCATCGCCCTCCGTCGAGGTCATGGGCTGGGCCGGAGGACTGTACCTGCTGGCCACCGGCGTTGTTTCCCTTTGGGGCGCTCCCGCCACCGGGTTCGCCCGGGAATCCACGCCGGGCAAGCTGCTCTCCGCTGCGGGTTCAGTGCTCACGGGTGCAGGGTTCGCCCTGGTGCTGATGCACAGCGACCTGCTTTTTGGTGTCATAGCAGCCCTCGGCCTGGGCGTGGCCGGAGCCCTGGAGCTGTGGTGCGGCCTGCGGTTCCGCGGCCGGCACGTCCTGGCACGGGACTGGATTGCATCCGGCATCATTGGCTTGGGAACCGCCGCCGTCCTGCCCTTCTTCATCGACTTGGGTGCGCATGCCCTGCTCGGAGTGGCCGGTGGCGGGGCAATCATTTCGGGCGTCCTGTGGGTACTCTCCGGCCTGACGCTCAAGCACGATGCCCGGGGCGGGGCCGGGAAGCCGTAAACTAGGAAGGCGCGGTTCTACTCGCTGTAGAAAAATAGGGCCGGGCGAACCACCGCACTACGTAAACCAGGACGGCAGCGTGCCGCCTGCAGGGAGGATTCACTGTGGCAGACCAGCATCCAGGAAAACCGCGCAAGCTGCGGACCTCGGTGAAGGGGCCGCTGATGTTCTCCGCGTTCTGGGCCGTCGTCACCTTCGTGGCAGTCCTGATCTTTGCCTCCGGTGGCAGCGCCAAGACCCCGCGCTTCGACCTTGCCTTCACCGGCGCCGGCATTGCGTTCATCGTCACCCTGGTGATAGCGGCTATGCTGTCCATGAGCTACAAGGAAAATGCCGAGCACCTGGGCAAAGGCTCGGGCGTCAACCTCAGCTCGAAAAAGCCATCCCACGGCTTCGGCGCCCCTGGCGCACAGAATCCGCCCGCTTCCGAGGCCGGACCCGAGGGGCCCTCGGACCGCTGACCCGCCACCCTGAATGGCAGTACTGCTAGCCTGCTGCTGCCTGCCGCGCCCGGTAGGCAGCCACGTGCATCCGGTTGGCGCAATTACCGGTGTCGCAGTAACGCTTTGACCGGTTCCGGCTGAGGTCCAGAACGGCGGCGTCGCAGTCTTCGGCCTCGCATGTGCGCAGCCGGTCCATCTCCTTGCCGCGGATGACGTCCGCCAGCGCCATGGCCGCTTCCGTGCTCATCCGGTCTGCCAGCGGCGCCTCCGGCGTAGTGGCGTGCAGGTGCCAATCCCAGCGATCGTGCTTGACCAACTGGGGCAATGCGTTCGCCTCGCGCAGCAGCCGGTTCACCGTTTCCACCGCAGCATCTTCACTGGCGGTCCACACTGCCGCCAACTGGCGCCGAAGCTCCCGGACACTCGCGAGCTCCGCCTCGTCCCGGGTCCTGGAACCCGAAAAGCCTTCGGCGGCCAAAAAACTGTCCAGGTCCGCCTGTGCCGCAAGCTCTTCCCTGCCGTTCGCCGCGGAGTTGATCAGATTTACCACGGTGCGAAGTGCCACCTCAGTGTCAGGGGCAAAAACCATCTTGACTCCTTACAGTGCGGAAGCGTAATGTCATGACCATTACCCCACTTTACTCCTGACAGGAGGCGACGGTGCCTGCCGCCAACAACCACGCCCAGAACCGCCAAACGCCCACTGCCCGGCGGGGGTTCCTGGCATCCGGGCTGGGGGTGGCGCTGTTCTCCTCCGCCGTCTTCGGGCTTTCCGGCTCGTTCGCCAAGGCGCTGCTGGAAACCGGATGGACGCCGGGAGCCGCCGTGACGGCCCGGCTAACGGGCGCCGCGTTGATCCTCGCCATTCCGGCCATTCCCGCACTGCGGGGGCGCTGGCACCAGCTGCGGGACAACTGGGTGACCATCCTCCTGTTCGGACTGATCGGCGTGGCCGCATGCCAGTTGTTCTATTTCAATGCCGTGGCCCGTTTGTCCGTGGGCGTTGCCCTCCTCCTCGAGTACCTGGCACCCGTCATCATCGTGTTGTGGCTCTGGGCCGCCAGCCGGAAGCGTCCCCGGGCCCTCACCTTCGGGGGAACCCTGCTCTCCTTGGCCGGCCTGGTACTGGTCCTGGACCTTACCGGTGCGGTCAAGGTGGATCCGGTGGGCGTGCTCTGGGGCATTGCAGCGGCGGTCTGCCTGGCCATCTACTTCTTCATCACCGCGAAGGAAAACGACACCCTGCCGCCCATCGTGCTGGCCTCGGGGGGCCTGATGGCGGGTGCGGCCGTGATGTGGCTTGCCGCAGCCACCGGCCTGCTCCCCATGGCCTTCAGCGCCGCAGACACGAAACTCGGTCCCTGGACCACCCCGTGGTGGGCCCCGCTGGCCGGCCTGGTGGTGCTGGCGACGGTTTTGGCCTACGTCTCGGGCATCATGGCCGCGCGGGCGCTGGGTTCCAAGGTGGCGTCCTTCGTGTCGCTGACCGAAGTCCTCTTTGCCGTGATCTGGGCCTGGCTGCTGCTGGGGGAACTGCCGGGGGCTGTCCAGCTCCTGGGCGGCGTCCTCATTGTGGGCGGTGTCATCCTGGTCCGGCTTGACGAACTGCGGGCGCCGGTGCCGCCCCTGCGCGGTGCAGTCACAACCACGGCGAACAAGGAAGCCAGGACACAGGCGACGTCACCGCTGGAGCACGCCAACGACGTCGAACCCGTCCCCTAAGTGCCGCGCCGCGAGGGCCGGCCGGAGGGTTAAACCAGCAGGGCCGGACACCACACGGTGTCCGGCCCTGCCAAGTGTTTCCAACGCGAAGGCTAGCCCTGGGAGGCCTGGAACTGCTGGTCGGCGTTCTGCTTTGCCCGGTTGCTGGCTTCCTTGAGTGCTTCAGCAACCTGGTTCAGCCTGGTGGTGTGCTCGCCCCTCCACTGCTCCTTGAACTTGTCAGCATCCGGTCCCAGCCACTGTGTGTTGTCCAGAAGAGCGGTGAGATTGCTGCGCTGCGATTCGATGACGTCCGCGCCCTGCTGTAGCCTGCTGCCGAGCGTACGAAGCTGCTCAACGTCTGCACCCCAAATAGCCATCAGTTTCTCCTTGTGTGGTGAGTGGATCCGAACCAGGTCGGCATCCCCAGCGGCCCCCGGCTTGTCCGGAAGATCCATTGCCTAAAACCTACCCCGGCCGTCAAAACAGTGTCGATGGGCACCCCTGCCCATGCCGTGCTCCCCATGGCCAGGTGCCCGCATCCTGCGCAGGAGGGGTCGATCCCAGGCGCTCCAGAGCCTAGCATGGCCTTATGTGCCGGAATATCCGAACCCTCCATAACTTCGAGCCGCACGCCACTTCCGAGGAAGTGCACGCCGCAGCGCTGCAGTATGTGCGGAAAGTCAGCGGCAGCACCAAGCCTTCCAAGGCCAACCAGGAAGCCTTCGAGGAGGCGGTGCACGAGATCGCCCACATCACCCAGCACCTCCTGGAGTCCCTGGTCTCCCAGGCGCCTCCCAAGGACCGGGAAGCCGAGGCGGCCAAGGCCAAGGCCCGCGCCGCAGTGCGGTACGGCGCGGCCTGACTAGTTTTTCGCCGCCCGCTGCGGCTGTTTTCCGAAGCTGCGCAGCCTCAGTGAGTTGGCCACCACCAGGACGGAACTGGCTGCCATCGCGCCCCCGGCGATCATGGGGTTGAGCAGCCCCAGTGCGGCCACCGGGATGCCCACGGCGTTGTAGAAAAACGCCCAGAAAAGGTTGGTCTTGATGGTGGCCAGGGTCCTCCTGGACAGCTCGATGGCCTGGGCCACCTGCGCGAGGTCGTTGCCCATCACCGTCAGGTCCGCGGCCTCGATGGCCACGTCCGTTCCCGAACCCATGGCAATGCCGAGGTCCGCCTGGGCCAGGGCGGCAGCGTCATTCACGCCGTCACCGGCCATGGCCACGGTGGCGCCTTGGGCCTGCAGTGTGCGGACCGCCGCGACTTTCCCTTCGGGCAGGACACCGGCATGGATGTCCTTTGCATCGATGCCGACGGCGGCCGCCACCTGCGCGGCCACTGCGGCGTTGTCACCCGTCAGCAGGATGGGGCGCAGCCCCAGTTGCTTCAGCCTGGCCACCGCTGCGGCCGAGCCTTCCTTGATGGTGTCCCGCAGGCTGATGATGCCGGCAGGAGTCCCATCCACGGCAACCCAGATGGCGGTGGCGCCGGCGGATTCCGCTGCCGCCAGTACCGCCTGGTGACCACTGGCGGGCGTTATGCCGTTGTGCTGCAGCCACCCGGTCCTGCCGGCGGTCACCAGCTTCCCGCCCACGATTCCCGACACTCCGCCGCCCGGGGCGGAACGGAAGTCCTCCACGGGAGGCAGGAAACCGCCGTCGTTCGCTGCCTGTGCGGCCCTGGCTGCTGCCGCAATGGCGTGGGCCACGGGGTGCTCCGACGCCGATTCCACGGCTCCGGCCAGCCGGAGGACCTCATCTTCCCGGAAGCCCTCGAATGCCACCGTGGCATCAACGGCGAGGATGCCCGTGGTCACGGTCCCGGTCTTGTCCAGCAGGATGGTGTCCACGGACCGGGTGTCCTCGAGGACCTGCGGTCCCTTGATGAGGATGCCCAGCTGCGCACCCCGTCCCGTGCCCGTCAGCAGGCCCACGGGAGTGGCGAGCCCCAGGGCGCAGGGGCAGGCGATGACCAGGACGGCGACGGCGGCGGTGAACGCCGGGCGCAGCCCGTCCGCAAGGTCCGGGCCGGCCAGCAGGAGCCACAGCAGGAAGGTGGCCGCGGCGATGGCCAGGACCACCGGAACGAAGACGGCGCTGATGCGGTCGGCGAGGCGTGCGATGGGTGCCTTGCCGGTCTGCGCCTGGGACACGAGGCGTGCCATCTGCGCCAGGGTGGTTTCTGAGCCGACCCGTGTTGCCTTGACCAGCAGCCTGCCGGAGGTGTTGATGGTTGCGCCGGTCACGGGGCTGTCCGGTCCCACTTCCACCGGTACTGACTCACCTGTCACCAGGGACGCGTCCACCGCCGAATGCCCCTCGACCACCAGGCCGTCGGTTGCAATTTTTTCGCCGGGCCGCACCACCAGGACGTCACCCACCTGGAGCTGGTCCGCCGGGATTCGGTGTTCCATGCCGCCGCGCAGCACGGTGGCATCCTTGGCGCCCAGGTTGAGGAGGGCCTGCAGGGCGTCGCCTGCCTTCTGCTTGGCGGTGGCCTCCAGGTACCGGCCCAGCAGCAGGAAGGTGGTGACCACCGCCGCTACCTCGAAGTACAGGCCACCGGTCTCCATCCCCTCCATGCCCGGGTGTTCGGTCATGCGGGGATCCAGGAACAGCTGCCAGGCGGAGAATAGGTAAGCCGCGGCAACACCGATGGATACCAGCGTGTCCATGGTGGAGGCCAGGTGCCGCGCGTTGATGGCCGCTGCCCGGTGGAAGGGCCAGGCCGCCCACGTCACCACCGGCAGCGCCAGGGCAGCCGCCACCCAGCCCCAGTGCGGAAACTGGAATGCCGGGAACATGGAGACCAGGAACACGGGCACCGTCAGGACGGCAGCCAAAATCAGGCGGGGCCGGAGCCGTGCTGCAGCGGCGTGGGCCATGTGGTCCTCGGCGCCGCGATCGTGGTCACCGGCCGCGGTGCCACCGGCGACTTGCTCGGCATGCTCGCTCGTTCCTCGCTTAGACGCATGCTGCCGCAAGTCCCCGGTGTCCCCGCTCGTGGGCGGCGCGACGAGTGCATTGGCGTCGGGGCTGGTATTCCGGTCCGGATAGCTAGGCAGGTCACCGGAACTCCGGTTGGGGTACCGCGGGGGGCTGACTCTTGCCTTGTAGCCTGCCGCGTTGACCGTGTTAATCAGTTGCTCGTCCGTGATTCCTGGGGGCACGGTTACGTGGGCGGATTCCAGCGGGAGGTTGACTGAGGCCTGCACGCCGTCGAGTTTGCCGAGCTTCTTTTCCACGCGGTTGACGCAGGAGGCGCAGGTCATGCCCTCGATATCCAGCTCCACCACCCGGTTGCCCGGCGGGTGGAGCAGTTCCTGGGAACTCATGTCCGTTGTCCCGGGACCTTTCTAGGCTTCGTTGGCGACGACCAGGTAGCCGGCCTCTGCCACCGCCTCGCCGATTTCGGAGGGCGAAAGCTCTTGCGCGGACGTGATGGTGACGGTGGAGATACCGCCCGCATTGAGTTCGACGTCCACGGCTTCCACCCCCGCGAGGGCTTCGAGTTCTTCACTGACCGCCGAGATGCAGTGGCCGCAGGTCATTCCGGAGACGCTGACGGTTGTGGTGGTGGGGGAGGTGGTGCTCATGGCTGGCTCCTTTGGGTCTGGCCGGCGGTAGCCGGCGATGGCGTTGGGGGGGTAGCTGTCAGCGAAGCAGCCGGCCGATGGCGTCGGCAGCTTCCTTGACTTTGGCATCAATGGCTTCGGCGCGGGCGGCCGGGTCCGGTTCGGAGGCGGCACCCACCACGCAATGGCCGATGTGCTCTTCCACCAGGCCCAGGCTGACGGCGTGCAGGGCCTTGGTGACGGCGGAGACCTGGGTGAGGATGTCGATGCAGTATTTGTCCTCATCCACCATCCGGGCGATTCCCCGCACCTGGCCTTCAATGCGCTTCAGGCGCCGGAGGTAGGCCTCCTTGTTGCCGGTGTACCCGTGGTCCGGTGCGGAGTCCGCCTCGGGCGCGGCAACTGCTTCTTCCGTAGAGTTCATGTGTCCACGTTATACCCCTCGGGGGTATAACGGCAAGTACCCCTAGGGGGTATGCCGGGGGTCGCCGGTTGTGGGCACAAAAAAGCTCCGGAGTGCGTTATTGGGGGATACGCACTCCGGAGCAGCTTTTGGGCAAACGCGGGATCCACCTCAGGTGGATTTGGCCTGCTTGAATCAGCTTACTGGCTGGTAGCGCCCTCCGCCAGCACTGCGAATAACTACTTTCGCTTTATTATTCGAGGGCCTGAAAAGCGGTCCCGGCAGTGCTTAAGCCCGGTCCTCGTGGGCGGGCATTTTGTAGGGGACCACCAGTACCGGCCTGCTTTGGTGATGGCTCAGCCAGGCCCCCACCGATCCGTTCAGCGCTTCCGAGAGGCGATGGGAGAAGCCGCGTTCTGAAGTACCGACAATAATCATCGGCGCGTTGGTTTCCGCTGCCAACCGGCCCAATGCCCGGGCCGGATCGCCGGAAAGCGTGCGGAGCGTCCACTCCACGGTGCCGCTCCCGGACGGCACCTTTTCCACCGCGGCCTGTATGTCCGCCTTCAGTCCGGTTGTCAGGGCGCGGATGTCATCATCGTCAGCATCCGGGTGCAGGGAAAGCCGGTGTGCTGAGCGCGCCGGGTCCCATTCCACCAGATAGCTGGCTTCATCCACGTAGGCGCACACCAGCGGCGTGCCCAACCGGGCGGCGAGGACAGCCGCGGTCTGCAGGACCTCCGGGTGCTGCTTGGGCATGATCCCCACCAGTAGCGGGGCCGTGCCGCTGAATCGTTCGGATGTCATAGCCCATTGTCCGCCCGGTGACAGGCCCCTGAACAGGTACGGGACCTTGATTCCTTATGAAACCGCAGGTGAGGCCGTCACCACCATGTTCTTTCCCCACGGGTCCTTGGTGTAGCAGCTGATGAGGACCAGGCGGTTGGGCACGATGTCCCAGACAGGACTGTCCTTCAGGCTGGACTTCAGGTACGTCGTGACGTTCTCCACCTGGTAGGTCATGGTTCCGGCCGTGGTGTCGACGTCGAAGCGGTGGCCCACCGCGGCGGCGGAACTCAGGTGGTTAAAAGGCGCCTCGGCGCCATCCCAACTATGGCCGATCACATAGGTTGTGTTGGCCGACCCGGCTCCGGGCATCCCGAACGGTGTAAGCCAGTAACCGTCCTTCGTCTCGGGCGGCACAATCGTTTGGCTCGCCTGTGCGGCACTGTCAGGTTGCAAAGGGTGCACCGGCACATCGAAGCCCGCAGACGGATAGCGGATGCGTACCGGGGCTGCCGCCGCTGGAAGGGCCGGCTCCTGCACAGGCGGTACCGCCGTCGTGCCTTCCGCCGGCGTCGCGGGAGCAACCGGGGCAGCAACCGTTCCTTCCGGCGGGTCGGTTACCGCGATGGGCGCCGGCTCCAAAGACTGAACGTCGGCGGCAGTGGGTGCTGAGGTGCCGACGGCGGCCGGTTGGGTCAGCTGGAGCAGCGGCCCGCCGAACGTGATGGACAGGAAGGCAAGGACGCCGCACAGCAGGATGGCGAGGTCGCCTCGGTTCCAGCGGCGCCAGCGGGGCCGGACCTGGGCGGAGTGCCGGCTGCGTTCCCGGGACATTGGGCTCCTCATCGCTGTTCTCGGAATGAAAAGGAAGGAAGGCGTCCCGCCGGGCACTGGCGGAACGCCTTCCTTGTCAGGTGGCCGCTGGTTGCGGCACGGGCGGCGTCAGTTCGCCATGGAGGAGCCGGAACGGCGGCGCAATGCCACAGCCGCTCCCGCCGCCATCAGCGCACCGAGCCCGCCAAGCCAGGCAGGGGAGCTTTCAGCGCCGCCGACCGCAGTCTGGGCGTTGTACCCCTGGTTGGTTCCGAGGCTGTTGGTTGCGGTTGCCGCAGCACCAGCCCGCGGGGCTGCCTGCGGCGCGGCGGCGGCCGGCTGCGCGGGAACCACCACGGCACCGGACGCAGGCGCGGCAGCAGCCGGAGGATTTACAATCGGAGCGGCTGCGGGCGGTTCAACGACGACGGCCGGCACCTCAACAGGCGGATCCACCACCGGCGCGGCTGCGGGCGGTTCAACGACGACGGGCGGCTGCTCGACGACGATCGGCGGCACCACCACAGGAGGCACAACGGGCGGCACGACGACCGGAGGCACTACGACGGCGGCGGCAACGCAACCGCCGGCATGGATTGCGATCCCGGCAGCGTCCCAGTTCTGTCCGCCCCGCAGGTGCTCGTTAGGCGGGATGATGTCATCGCCGTGGCGATCGTGGCCATGGAGTCCGGAATCGTCAATGCTGTTGGAGGTGTAACCGCCCCCTGCTTTCGCGTGACAAAGGCTGACGTTGTCGGATGCTGCCATGGCAGGGGCGGTCAGGCCGACCAGCCCCAGCCCCAACACCCCCGCAGTGATGATGGTGCGTTTCATAATTCTTCTCCCCAGTGTGATGTGAAACGGACCATGTTGAGGAGGGCCAGCGGTGACGCCGATGCCCCAGCACACGGTCAGCTTGCTTGAGGTTTCAGGCTAGAAGCGACGGCGGGGGCCGGTCGCCAGTAGGTGGTACTCGTCTTTTGCGTGCGTCCGGAGGCCCGGTTACTTGTGAATACCCGAACATTGGCCCGGGCTACTTGCCGGACAGGATGAGCCTTGTCCACGAAAAGCGCCGCGCCTAACGTTGAAGCAAACGAAAGGGTGCGTGGACGTCGTGGAAATCTACATGTGGTGGCTGGACCTGGATCTTGAGACCAAGGAATGGCTGCGGGAGAACCTTCGTGCGGAGGAACTGCCGCTGCCGGTGCTGCAGGGTATCGCCGAAGCGGGCGGGCCCCACCCGGACAATCCGGCAGCGGTGCTGACGGAGGATGACTGGGACTTCATCGAGACGCAGTCGGAGTTCGTGGACTAGCAAAAGTCGTTGCGGGCAGCCCACCGCGGTGGTTGCATGGGGGCATGGCAACCGCAGAGAGTTTTGTCTTAGCGATCGGCACCAAAAAAGGGCTGTGGCTGGCCACCAGCCAGGACAGGCGCGACTGGTCGTTTACCGGCCCGCATTTCCTCATGAGCGAGGTTCCCAGCATCGGGATTGACACCAGGGACGGCCGAACCCGGATCATGGTGGGCGTCCGGAACGAGCATTGGGGTCCCACCGTTGCACACTCCGATGATCTCGGTGCCACCTGGTCCGAGCCGGAACAGGGCGCCATCAAATTTCCGGAGGACACCGGCGCCGCGCTGGAGCGCATCTGGCAGATTTATCCCGATGCCGATTCCCGTCCGGGAGTGGTGTGGGCAGGAGCGGAACCCATCTCCGTGTGGAAATCCACGGACGGCGGCGAACACTTCGAACTGAACCGGGGCCTGTGGGACCATCCGCACCGCAGCGAATGGGGTGCAGGCTACGGCGGTGCGGCCGCCCACTCCATCGTGGTCCACCCGGCCGGGGAAACGGTCCACGTGGCCATGAGCACCGGCGGCGTGTACCGCTCGCTCGACGGCGGCACCTCCTGGGAGGCACGCAACAAGGGGATCTCCGCCTACTTCATGCCGGACCCCAATCCCGAGTTCGGCCAATGCGTCCACAAGATCGCGGCGGACCATGCGGTGGACGGACGCCTGTACGCGCAGAACCACCACGGCGTGTACCGCACGGACGACAATGCGGACACCTGGACCTCGATAGCCGACGGGCTGCCGGCTGACTTCGGCTTTGTGATGCTGACCCATCCCCGCCGCGAGGGAACGGCCTGGGTTGTGCCGCTGAAAGCAGACGGGGAACGCATTCCCCCCGACGGCGAACTCGCCGTCCACCGCACGGATGACGCCGGATCCACCTGGACTCGGCTGTCCTCCGGGCTGCCCGCGGCGGAGTACAACAGCGTGTTGCGCGACGCTGCCTCCGTAGACACGGCGGAGCCTGCCGGCGTGTACTTCGGCACGCGCGGCGGCAGCGTCTACGCAAGTGCTGACGAGGGCGAAACGTTCAGGGAAGTGGCAGCCCACCTGCCGGACGTTCTCTGCGTGCGGGCCGCAGCGGTGGCCGGTGACTGACATCACGGTGGTGCTTCCCGGCGTCCTGCAGCCACTGGCCGGCGGGCAGTCCGTACTGACTGCGCCCGCCGACGGGCCGATGACGGTGGAAAAGCTGCTGGATTCCGTGACCTCCGGCTACGCGGTGCTTGCCAGGCGGCTGCGCGACGAAACCGGCGCACTGCGCCGCTTCGTCAATGTTTACGTGGACGGCGATGAGGTGCGGCGGCTGCGGGGGCTGGACACCGAGGTAGTGCCGGGCCAGGAGGTGCTGATCATCCAGTCGGTGGCCGGCGGCTGAGCGTCACTCCGCCGCGGTTGCGGGCAGTCCTTACTGACTGCGCCCGCCTCCGCGGTGTGTAGTGCCCCGGAAAGGTTTAAAGGCGGCCGGCCTCAGGCGACCCGCCACACGCTGCATTCGTCCGTATTGATCGCTTTCCGCAGGCCCGTGACCCGGTCCATGATCCAGACGACGCCGATGCCCGGCGCCGTTTCCTGGACGCTGCCGCGGCGGATCACCACATCGTCGTAGGAAGGCCCAACGGAAAGGCGGGCTTCGATTTCATCACCGCGGTGGAGCTGGTCCAACGCGCGGACTCTGGTTACATGCGTGGTCGCTTTCTTCATCATGGCGGGCCTCCTGGCTGGGGCTGGTGCCGGCTCTTGCCTGCACTACCAGTGTGGCCGGGCAATGTTGCGTGCTGGTTTCCCCGCGGTTAGGTACCGGTTAGTTCTTCGAACCGGCGGTGTTTCTCCGGCACGGCAGTTGTCCGCGGGGCCGGCGGGGGCGGCCCCTAAGGTAGTCCCATGGAGATCGTGCAGGGGATCTGGACGTCGGTGCTGGCTGCGGCGGCGCTGGCGCCGCTGGCAACGTTCGGTGTGGTGCTGGTCGCCTTCCTGGCGTACCGGCAGCGGGACCGGGCAGACCGGCGGGACCAGTGGTGGAAACGCGCGCAATGGGCCATTGATTCAGCCCTTAGTGACGCTGATCCGCAGCGTCGGCTGGCCGGGCTGAAGGTGCTGGTCCAGCTCATCGGCAGTGACCTGGCCACTGCAGAGGATGCGGACCTGATGAGCGCCATCGCCGTCGGCATCCGGAACCAGGAGCAGGACAGCAGGCGCAGCGTCACCGTTTCCGCCTCCACCCAGGACCTGATCGTGGCGGAAGCCGGGACCCTGCTTCGGCTGGCCGACGCCCTGAGGCCACGCTCCGGCTAGGCCGCCGCGCGGTTGCGGTAGCCGGACAGGAACGTGGAGATCCGGCCCACTGCCTCCTCGATGTCCAGCACGGACGGCAGGATCACGAACCGGAAGTGGTCCGGCGCCGGCCAGTTGAACGCCGAGCCGTGGGAGACCAGGATCTTCTGTTCCTGCAGGAGGTCCAGGACGAACTGTTCGTCGCTGGCGATCGGGTAAAGTTCCGGGTCCAGGCGGGGGAAGAGGTACATGGCCCCCGACGCCGGTACGCAGGTAACGCCGGGAATGGCCGTCAGGAGCTTGAACGCCAGGTCCCGCTGTTCCCGCAGCCGCCCGCCCGGCTGGACCAGCGCCTCGATGCTTTGGTAACCGCCAAGGCACGTCTGGATGGCGTGCTGGGCGGGAACGTTCGGGCACAGCCGCAGGGACGCCAGCAACTCCAGGCCCTCCCGGTAGGCGGCGGTGGCGGCCAGCGGCCCGGTAACGGCCACCCAGCCCGCCCGGTAGCCGGGCATGCGGTAGGCCTTGGACAGGCCGCTGAACGTCAGGCAGCACACATCCTCTGCCACGGATGCGGTGTGGATGTGCTGGGCGTCTTCGTACAGCACCTTTTCGTAGATCTCGTCCGAGAACAGGACCAGGTTGTGCTTACGGGCCAGCGCCGCGAACTGCTCCAGCACGTGCCGGGGGTAGACGGCCCCGGTTGGGTTGTTGGGGTTGATGATCGCGATCCCCTTGGTGCGGCTGGTGATCTTGGCCTCGACGTCGGCCATATCAGGCCACCAGTTCTCGGCCTCGTCGCAGAGATAGTGCACGGGCACGCCCCCTGTCAGGGTGACGGCGGCCGTCCACAGGGGATAGTCCGGTGCGGGGACCAGGATTTCGTCCCCGTTCTCCATGAACGCCTGCAGGCACATGGAGATGAGCTCGCTGACGCCGTTGCCGATGAAGATGTCCTCCACGCCGATCTGCATCAGGCCCCGGGTCTGGTAGTACTGCGAGATGGCGGTCCGGGCCGAGAAGATGCCCTTGGAATCGCTGTAGCCCTGCGCGCCCCGCAGGTGGTGGATCATGTCCACCACCACGGACTCCGGCGTCTCCAGTCCGAACGGGGCGGTGTCCCCGAGGTTCATCTTGAGGATCCGGTGCCCCTCGGCCTCCATGTTCTTGGCAGCCTGGAGGATGGGCCCGCGGAGTTCGTACCGGACGTTCTGGAGTTTGCTGGAGTGTTGCATGGCGCGCATGGTTGATCTTTTCATAAAGGCCGACGCCGGGCGTCCCCGTTAAGTGCCGGAGCGTTAGGGAGCCAGTCGGTCGCCTTTCCGGTGCAGGCGGTACCAGCGGTAGCCGTAGCGTTCCAGCTTGACGCTGAAGCTGCCGTCGGGCTCCAGGGGAATATTGTCGCCGTCGAACAGGTCCAGCAGGACAGCGTCCCTGTACCCCCGCCCGGAGCCGTCCGGCGGGCTGAGGCAGGCCTGGATGTTTGCCGCGCCTTCGCCCAGGTTGTGCAGCAGGACCAGCGTGCCGCCGTCGGAACTGCACGTGTGCGCAAACACGGCGGGTTCGGGCTGGTCGAGGACGGCGAACTCCCCCCACCCCAGTTCCGGGGATTCGCGGTACCGGTGGATCAGGGTGGACATGAAGTTGAACAGCGAGTTCGGATCCCGCTTCGCGGCTGCGGCGTTGACGTGCTCCGGCCCGTACTCGTCCCTGGCCAGGGGTGCCACCAGGTCGGAGGCCTTTGCGGTGGAGAATCCGCCGTTCTTTTCGCTGGTCCATTGCATGGGCGTACGTACCGCAGCGCGGCTTTTCTGCCGAAGGTCCTCGCCCATGCCGATCTCTTCGCCGTAAAACAGCACGGGGGTGCCGGGCAGGGAGAACATCAGGGAATACACCATCCGGAGGCGCTCCTGGTCGCCGCCGAGCATCGGGGGGAGCCGCCGCCGCAGGCCACGGCCGTAGATCTGCATGTTCTTCTCCGGCCCGAAGGCGGCAAAAACCTCTTCCCGCTCGCCGTCGCTGAGCTTGTCCAGCGTCAGTTCATCGTGGTTGCGCACGAACATGGCCCACTGGTTGTCCGGGTGGAGCGGCGGGCGGCTCTTGAGCGTTTCCGCGAGCGGACGGGCGTCCTGCCGGGCCAGCGACAGGTAGATGTGCTGCATGGACATAAAGTCGAACTGCATGTTCAGCTCATTGCCCTCCGGCCCGCCGAAGTACTCCACTTGTTCCTTGTACGGCAGGTTCACTTCGCCCAGGAGCACCGCGCTGCCGTTGCGGCGGCTGACGAAGCTGCGCAGCGCCGCGAGGTATTCGTGCGGATCCAGGTTGGCCGCCTCGTCCTTGGGCTGGCCCCGGGTCTCCAGGAAGAAGGGCACGGCGTCCAGCCGGAAACCGTCCAGCCCCAGTTCCAGCCAGAGCCCCATGGCCTTGGCGATTTGGTCGCGGACTCCGGGGTGCGTGACGTTGAGGTCCGGCTGGTGCTTGGCGAACATGTGCAGGTACCACTCTCCGGTGGCCTCGTCCTGCGTCCAGAGGGAGTCCTCCTCCCCGGGGAACACCACCTCGGAGGACGTGTCCGGGGGAGTGTCCTTCCGCCACACATAGAAGTCCCGGTACGGGTTGTCGGTTGATTTCCGTGCCTCGACAAACCATGGGTGCTGGTCCGAGGTGTGGTTGACCACGAAGTCGGCAATCACGCGCATGCCGCGGTCCTTGGCGGCTCGGATGAACTCCACCACGTCTCCCAGCGTGCCAAGCCGGGGATCCACGCCAAAGAAGTCGGTCACGTCGTAGCCGTCGTCCCGGTCGGGGGAAGGGTAGAACGGCATGAGCCAGATGCACGTCACGCCCAGGGCGGCCAGGTAGTCCACGCGCTGGGTGAGGCCCGCGAAGTCACCCAGGCCGTCGCCGTCGTCGTCAAAGAATGTCTCCACGTCCAGGCAGTAGATGACAGCGTTTTTCCACCAGAGGTCGGAAGTCTCGGCGATCCTCATGCGGACGCCCCGGCGGCCGGTTCGCTGGAGGCACCGGCAAGCTGCGGGACACCGGTTGCGCGCAGCTGGGGCAGGACCTCCGCCGCAAACGCGTCGATGAAGGGAGCCTGCTCCTGCCCCACGAAGTGCAGGTACAGCTCGTCGAAGCCCAGCCCGGCGTACTCCGCCAGCCACTCAACGTGCTGGTCCAGGCTCGATGACACGTTTACAGTCTTGCGGACCTGGTCCTCTGTCACGTGTTCGCCCACCAGGTCGAAGTGCCCGGCCGTGGGCAGATCCCAGGGGATGGGCGGATCGTAGGTGTTGGTCCGCCACTGGTCCAGGGCGATGGCGGCGGCGTCAGCTTCACGCGGAGCCCACGACAGGTGGACCTGCAGCGCCGCTTTTCCCCGCCCGCCGTTGTCCCGGTACGCGGCCAGCACCTCCCGTAGTTTCGCGGCCGGCTGGTTGACGGTGACCAGGCCGTCGGCCCAGGCGGCGGCACGGCGGGCGGTGTCCACGCTGACAGCGGGAGCAATCAGCGGCGGCGGATTTTCCGGAACGTCCCAGATCCGTGCCTGCTCCACGGTCACCAGCCCGCGGTGCGTGACCTCCTCGCCGCGGTGGAGGCGGCGGATCACGTCCACGCACTCCTCCAGGCGCCGCTGGCGGATATCCTTCGCGGGCCATCCGTCACCGGTGATGTGCTCGTTCATGTTCTCCCCGCTGCCGGGTGCGAACCAGAACCGGTCCGGGAACATGCTGGACAACGTGGCGGAGGCGTGGGCGATGATGGCCGGGTGGTAGCGCTGGCCAGGTGCCGTCACCACCCCGAACCTCAAATTGGTGGTGGCCAGGGCGGCGCCCAGCCAGGACCAGGCGAAGCCCGAGTGCCCCTGGCGTGCGGACCAGGGCTCAATGTGGTCCGAACACATGGCGGCATCGAAGCCGGCGCGCTCCGCGTGCTGGACGTCCTTGAGCAGCTGGCCGGGACTGATCTGTTCATGCGATGCGTGAAAACCGAGGGTAACCATCGTTAACCTCTACCGTCCGTAGTGGTGCCGTGTCGAGGGCCCGGGTCCAGCGGTGCCGGCGCGAGCCTGCTTGTCGGATAAGTTTGTAACTTGTAGTACTGCCTTCCCGCCTCACCGGCGGGAGGCGGAAAGACGGGAAGGAAGTGCCTCGGATGGGCGGCGTGCTGATCGGGCTGGCGGTGATCGGCGTCGTCATTGCCGTGGGATATCTTGCCGCGCGCTGCGGGTTGGGCGGCGAGGCGACGGTGTCGGCGCTGACGCGGACCGCCTTCTTCATCACCAATCCCGTCCTGCTCTTCACGGTGGTGCTGGAATCGGACATCTCGGTGGTCTTTTCCGCCTATGTGCCGCTCGCGCTGATCACGGCGGCGGCCACGGCCCTGCTGTACGTCATCGTCAGCCGCCTGTGGTTCCGCCGTCCGTTGGCGGAAACGGCCATTGGTGCCATGGCGAGTTCCTATGTCAACGCCAACAACATCGGCATTCCCATCACGCTTTACGCCCTGGGCGACGCAACCCCGGTGGCGCCGGTGCTGCTGGTCCAGCTGCTCCTGCTGGCCCCGCTGGTCCTGACGCTGCTGGATCTTTCGGCCGCGGGCCGCTTCTCGCCGCGGCTGTTGCTCACCCAGCCGTTCCGGAACCCCATGATCATCGCCTCCCTCCTGGGCGTGGTCCTCGCTGCGTTCAACGTGGAGCTTCCCGAGCCGGTGATGGCACCGCTGACCCTCCTGGGCGGAGCCGCCGTGCCGGTGGTGCTGCTGGCATTCGGAATGTCGCTGCGCGGCACGCGCATGCTGAAAAGCGGCGGGCATACGGCGGAGATCCTTACAGCCACGGCACTCAAGTCCTTGGTGATGCCGGCGGTGGCGTTCGTCGTCGGGCGCTTCCTGTTCAACCTGGACCAGCAGATGCTCCTGGGAGTGGTGCTCATGGCCGCGCTGCCCACCGCCCAGAACGCGTTCCTCTTCGCCAGCAAGTACGGCCGGGGAGTGGCGGTGGCACGGGAGACCATCCTCCTCTCGACGGCGGCCGCCGCGCCGGCGCTGGTCCTGATCGTCTGGCTGCTGGCCGGCTGAGCCGCTGACACGGCCACCTGCGGGGTTCCGCGAAGGGCAGTCGCCGGGCAAGAATGGGCAGCATGGAACTTCCCGTGATGCCGCCCGTCCCGCCCATGCTCGCCAAGTCCGTCAGCGGCATCCCGGAGGGCGACCTCAGCTACGAGCCCAAATGGGACGGCTTCCGGTCCATCATTTTCCGTGACGGTGACGACCTGGAGATCGGCAGCCGCAACGAAAAGCCCATGACCCGCTACTTTCCCGAGCTGGTGGCGGCGCTGAAGGAGAACCTTCCGGCACGGTGCGTGGTGGACGGTGAGATCGTGCTGGTGGGCGCGTCCGGGGACCGGCTGGATTTCGACGCCCTGCAGCAGCGCATCCATCCCGCGGCCAGCCGGGTCAAGCTCCTGGCCGGGCAGACGCCGGCCTCCTTCGTGGCGTTCGACCTCCTGGCGCTGGGGGACGACGACTACACGGGCAGGCCTTTCGCTGAACGGCGGGCGGCGCTGGAGAAGGCGCTCGCGGGCAGCAAGGCCCCGGTCCACCTCACCGCCGCGACGACTGACAAGGACATTGCGGGGCAATGGTTCAGCCAGTTTGAGGGGGCAGGCCTGGACGGCATTGTGGCCAAGCCCCTGGGCGGCACCTACCAGCCGGACAAGCGCGTGATGTTCAAGATCAAGCACGAGCGCACCGCGGACTGCGTGGTGGCCGGCTACCGGGTGCACAAGAGCGGCCCGGACAGCATCGGTTCGCTGCTGCTGGGCCTGTACAAGGACGACGGCGGCCTGGCCAGTGTGGGCGTCATCGGCGCCTTCCCCATGAAGCGGCGCAAGGAACTGTACGAACAGCTCCAGCCGCTGGTCACGGATTTCGAGGGCCACCCCTGGGCGTGGGGCAAGCAGGAAGAGGGTGAGCGGACGCCGCGCAACGCCGAGGGCAGCCGTTGGAGCGCCGGCAAGGACCTGTCCTTTGTGCCGCTGCGGCCCGAGCTCGTGGTGGAGGTCCGGTACGACCACATGGAGGGTGACCGGTTCCGCCACACGGCGCAGTTCAACCGCTGGCGGCCGGACCGGGACCCGGAATCCTGCACCTATGCGCAGCTGGAGGAGCCCGTCAACTTTGACCTGGCGTCGGTGCTGGCGACCGGCCGGTCCTAGCCTTCCGCGGCCTGCCGTTCCAGCCCCGCCCGTGCGGCATGGTTCCGGGCGTCCAGCATGGACCACAGGCCGTCCGCGCGGCAGGGGATGGAGGCTGCCACCAGGGACCGGCTGTGCGGGTGCCGGGGTGCAGCGAAGAAGTCACGGGTCTCCGCCACCTCCACCACCCGGCCTTCGAGCAGCACGGCAACCCTGTCGCACATGTACCGCACCACATCCATGTCGTGGGAGATCACGATCAGGGACAGGTTGCGCTCCCGCTGCAGCCGCAGCAGCAGGTTCAGGATGGTCCGCTGCGTGAGTGCGTCCAGTGCCGAGGTGGCTTCGTCGCAGATCAGGACCTGCGGCTCCAGCAGCAGGGCGCGGGCAATGGTGGCCCGTTGAAGCTGTCCGCCGGAACATTGGCCGGGGCGTTTGTCCAGCAGCCCGGCGTCCAGCTCCACCTCGGCCAGGGCGGCGGCGATCCGCTCCTCCCGCTGGGCGGGTGTCAGCCCGCGGCGCGGCAGCAGCGGCGCCCGCAGGCTGGCCCGCAGCGTCATCCGGGGGTCAAAGGCACTGTGCGGTTCCTGGAACACCAGCTGGACGGCCGTGGGCCGCTGGGCTTCGGCGCCGTCCAGCTGCCGGGTGATGGTCCCGGTGCTGGCAGCTTCGAGGCCGACAATTGCTTTCGCCAGCGTGCTTTTTCCCGAACCTGACTGGCCCAGCACGCCCAGGATCTCGCCGCGGCGGAGGGACAGGGAGACGTCGTCCAGCGCGGCGCTGCCTGGCTTCCGCCGCGGACCAAAGCGCTTGCCCACGCCGTCCAGGACCAGGACGTCACGCTCCGCTGAGGACGGTCGGCGCCGGGACTCCGGGGCAAGCTGCGCTGCCGCCAGGAGGTCCCGGGCGTACGCGGTTTTTGGCCGGGTGAGCAGTTCGTGGGCGGGGCCTGCCTCCACAATGCTGCCCGCATTCATGACCAGGACCCTGTCCGCGTAGGCGGCCACGGAGGCGAGGTTGTGGGTGATGTACAGGATTCCCAGGCCGCGTTCGCGGCGTTCGCGGTCCAGCAGCTGCAGGACCTGGCGTTCCAGCACCTTGTCCAGGGCGGACGTCGGCTCATCGGCGAGCAGCATCTCCGGCTGCCCGGCCAGTGCCAGGGCCGTCATGGCGCGCTGTGCCATGCCGCCGGAGAGCTGGTGGGGGTAGGCGCGGAACCCCTTGACGGGATCGGAAAAGCCCACCTCCTCGAGCAGCTCCACTGCCTTGGCCCTTGCCTTCGGCCCGCGTAGCCCGCCATGAAGGCGCAGGGGCTCCCGAAGGTGGTGGCCGATGGTCCGGTTCGGGTTGAACATCCGCTTGGGCTGCTGGAACAGCATTCCCAGCCGGCCCCCGCGGACCGTATTGAGCTCCGGTTCCGTGGCCCGTACCAGGTCAAGGCCGTCAAGCCGGATGGAACCGGCCGTGATCTCCAGCTGCGGCGGGAGCAGGCGGAGGCAGGACATGGCGGTCAGGGTCTTGCCCGATCCTGAACTGCCCACCAGCGCCACGAACTCGCCCGGATCCACGGACAGCGAGACGCTGGACAGCAGCGGCCTTCCCTGCCGCCCGCCGTCGTCCCTTGTCAGGCTGACTTCCAGGTCCTCGAGGACCAGCGGCGTGCTCATGCGTCTGCCGCCGCCGGAATCAGCAGGGGAGCGGCTGCCATGCGCGCCGCGCGCTGGCCCAGCAGCGTGACGCAGAGGGCCACGGTGAAGATGACAAGGCCCGGGGCAAGGATGCCGAGCGGCGCGCGGTCGGCGAAGGGCTGGGCGGCGGCCAGCATGGAGCCCCAGTCGGACTGCGGCGGCTGGACACCGAGCCCGAGGTAGGAGAGGGCGCCCACGCTGATCAGCAGGTGCCCGAACCGCAGCGTCGCCTGGCCCAGGACGGGGGCGGTGAGGTGGGGCAGGACATGGCGGAAAATGATGAACGACGGCGTGCAGCCCACCACGCGTGCGGCGTCCACGAAGCCGCGGGCGGAGATGTCATACGCCAGGGTCCTGGCCAGCCGGGCGAAGGGCGTCCAGCCGGTGACCGTGAGCGCCAGCAGCAGGGGACCGAACCCGGTGCCGAGCGCAGCCACGATGAACAGCGCCACCACCATTTCCGGCAGTGCGAGCAGGACGTCATTGGTGCGGGTCAGGAATTCATCCACCCAGCCGCGCCGCCGCGCACTGACGATTCCGACCGCCACCCCCAGCAGGCAGGTCAGCACGGTGGCCAGTGCGGCCACCGACATGGAGAACCGGCCGCCCTCCAGGATCCGGCTCAGGGTGTCCCGTCCCAGGTTGTCCGTGCCCAGCCAGTGCGCGGCCGAGGGCGCAGCCAGGCGCTGCGCCAGGTTCTGCTCCGCCGGCGGGTAGGGCGAGATCCACGGCGCCAGCAGCACCGCCAGGACGATCAGGGCAAGGACTGCCGCGGCGAGGGTGGTGACTATGCTCCGGCTACGCAAGGGAGTCTCCCACTGTGGGGCTGAGGAAGCGGTGGACGAAGTCCGCCAGGGTGGTCACGCCGACGGCGAGGGCCACAACCACTACCACCCCGCCCTGGGCGAGTGGGATATCGCTGTTGATCACGGAGTCAAAGAGCAGCCTTCCCATGCCCGGCACGGCGAAGATCACCTCCACGATCACCGAACCGCCCAACAGCCCGGCGAACCACACGGCGAAGAGGGTGGACAGGGGCACCAGTCCGTTCGGAATGACGTGCCGCAGGATGGATTGTGCATGGCTCAGGCCGCGCGCCCGGGCCGCCGCGACGTGGTCGGCACCGGCGGCGTCGATGATTCCGGCACGGACCGCGGAGGTGAAGAAGCTGATGGGCCGCAGGGCCAGGGTCAGGGCCGGAAGCACAGCCGATGAGAGGTCGTTCCAGCCGGCGGTGGGCAGCACGGACAGCTTGAGGGCGAACACCAGGACCAGGACGGGCGCCACCCAGTATTCCGGCATCGCAATGAAGGCCTGCGTGACGGCGGTAATTGCCTTGTCCGCCATGCTGCCCGGCCGGAGCCCGGAGATGATGCCGAGCGGAAGGGCCACCGCCGCGGCCAGCGCCAGCGACATGGCCACCAGGCTCAACGTGACGGTCAGTGCCGGCAGCACCTGCTCCGCCACGGGAGTCCGGCTGGCAAAGGACAGCCCCATGTCGCCGGTGAAGAAATCGCCCAGCCAGCGGAGGTACTGCGCGGCCAGGGGGTCGTTCAGGCCCAGGCTCTCGGCGAGCCCCCGGACAGCCGATTCATCCACCGCATCCCCCGCCACCCGCGAGCGGATGATCTTCCGGACAGGATCGCCCGGGGTGACGTAGGGGATCAGGAACACCGCAAAGGAGGACACGGCAACGGCGGCCAGCAAGGTGGCGGTCCGTTTGGTGATGAACTGCAGCATGCGGTGTATCCCGGAGGACTAGGAGGCGGACTTTGCCGTGTTCGCCGTCAGGACGTAGCGGGACAGCGGGTCCTGGACGTAGGAGAGGACGTTGGTGCGGACCGCGTCGGTGGCCTGTTCGTTCACGAGCCAGGCGTTGACCGCCTTGTCCTTGAGGATCCGGCCTGCTTCCGCGTACAGCTTGTAGCGTTCGTTGGCATCAATGGTTGTGGCAGCTTCGGCGATGATCCTGTCGTACTCCCCATCGCAGAAGTGGCTCAGGTTGTAGGTGCCCTTGCAGGTGTAGTCCGCGGTGAGGAAACCGATGGGGTCCGCGATGTCGATCAGCCGGTTCCGCTGGCTGAGCAGCATGTCGTAGTTGCCGGCCATGACGTCCGGTTCCGCCGAGGCGTATTCCTTGGCCTGGATGGACAACGGGATGCCAATGTTCTTCAGGTTCTCCTGGATGACCGCGGCAACGTCGGCGAATTCCGCGCGCTCCACGATGGCGATGATTTCCAATGGACGGTCCGCGGTGTAGCCGGCGGACGCCAGCAGCTTGCGGGCTTCGTCGAGATCCTGCTTGTGCTTCTCCTGGCCTTCGCCGGCCCAGGGCTCGGACGGCGCGAATGGACCGGTGGCGGGAAGGGCAGCGCCTTCGTAGACGCTTGCAGCCAGGGCATCCAGGTCCAGGGAGTCCCGGATCGCCTTGCGGACGTCGACGTTGTCCAGCGGTGCGCGGCCGTTGTTCATGTACAGCGTGGCGGTGCGCGGCGAATCGGCACCCAGCACGGTGACGCCCGGAGCGCTCTTCAGGGCGGCGAGGCTGGCCACGGGAATGGACAGGGAGATGTCCGCTTCACCCGTCTGCACCTGCGCGGCGCGGGTGGCACCGTTGGTGATGAACCTGATTTCTGCGCCGGCCAGCTGGACGTCGCCGCCCCAGTAGTTTTCATTGCGGTCCAGCGTCAGCGACTGCTTGGCCTTTTCCGACACCGGGGTGAAGGGGCCGGTGCAGTGGCCGAACGGGTTCACTTCGGCGTCCTTGTAGGCAGCGGGGGCCAGGATGCCGGTGTTGACGCTGGCCAGGCGGTACGGGACCAGGGGGTTCTCCGCGGGGGTGCTCACCCGGACGGTGGTGGCGTCCAGCGCGGTGACGCTGCTGATCATGGTGCGGTTGAAGGCGCGGGCGGGCACCTTGGCGTCCAGGACGTGGTTCAGTGCGGCCACCACGGAGTCCGCGGTGAGTGCGCTGCCGTCCTGGAAGGAAACGTCCTGCCGGATGCTGAAGTCCCAGTCCAGCGGGGAGGTCTGCTTCCACTCTGTGGCCAGGAAGGGAACTACTTTGCCCTCGGCCTGGTCGTATTTGGTGAGGGTTTCGAGGCAGCCGGAGAGGGAAAGAATGTAGGCGGCGTCGGATTCGACGGCCCAGTTGGCTATCGGTGCCCGGAAGTTGTCCACCACAATCCGCTGGCTGGTGTCCGCGGCTGCGGTGCTCTGCGCAGGCTGGGCCTGGTTGCCGCTGAAGCCGCAGCCGGCCAGCGTAAGGGTGGCCAGGGCTGCCACGAGGACGCGGGGACGAAGGAAGGAACGCACAGAAACCGCCTAGCAGGGCTGCCCGGGGGAAGGGCAGGAAAAAGAGGGGACTACTTAGGGTAGCCTTCCCTGCCTCTAATTCGAGAATTGATGAAGTACCTGCTCAGCGGCGGGAAGGGTGAGGCCGCGGCTACGCCTGCCACCCGTCGTCGTACCTTCCTGCCCGGTTGGTACCCACCCGGCCGGCGGCCCGGAGATGCGAAAGCCCGCCGTTCCTGGGCCAGTGCAGGCGGAACGGCGGGCTTTCGGAAAGCAACCGGGCGGGAAGGTGCGCGCCCGCGGCCTACTTCAGGCCGAGCTGCTGGGTGGGAACCTTGAAGGTTTCCTTGGCAGTAAGGGCCGAGATGGCCGCGATGGAGCAGATGACGGCGGTGAAGACGCTGATCTGGACCCAGCCGCCGGGCTTGATGCCGCCCATGGCTGCAACGATGGCCGGTGCGAAGCCCGCCATCAGGAAGCCCAGCTGGGTGCCGATGGCCAGGCCGGAGAAGCGGACCTTGGTGCTGAACATCTCGGCGTAGAAGGACGGCCAGACGGCGTTGGAGGCAGCGTAACCGCAGGAGAAGAAGCCGATGGCGGCGAGGAACATCAGGGGGACGCTGCCGGATTCGAGGCTGAGCAGGAATAGCGGGGTGAGGGCAGCGCTGGAGAGCGCGCCGTAGATGAACACCGGCTTGCGTCCGATCTTGTCCGCCAGCATGCCGAACAGGGGCTGGGTGCCCAGGGCCACGAGGTTGGCGCCCACCACGAGCCAGAGGGTGGTGGTGCCGTCAACGCCGGCAACGGTCTTGGCGTAGCTGATGGCGAGGGTGCCGAACACGGTGGAAACGGCGGCGATGAAGGCGCAGCAGATAACGCGCAGGACGTCGCGCCAGTGGGCCTTGAGGAGGTCGGCCACGGGGAGCTTGGAGATCTGGGCGGACTTCTGGGCTTCCTCGAACGCGGGGGGCTCGTGCAGGGTGCGGCGGATGAAGAAGGCAACAACCACTACGACGGCGCTGAGCCAGAACGGGATGCGCCAGCCGATGCCGTACTTGATCTCGTCCGGGAGGGCGAGGACGGGGATGAAGACCAGGGCTGCGAGGATCTGGCCGCCCTGGGTGCCGGTGAGGGTCCAGGAGGTGAAGAAGGAGCGGCGGTTGTCCGGGGCGTGCTCGAGGGTCATGGAGGACGCGCCGGCCTGCTCGCCGGCGGCGGAAAGGCCCTGGCAGAGCCGCGCCAGCACCAGCAGCGCCGGAGCCCACCAGCCCACGGTGTTGAAGTCGGGCAGGCAGCCGATGAGGAACGTGGAGGCACCCATGAGCAGCAGGGTGAACATGAGGACTTTCCGCCGGCCCACCCGGTCGCCGAAGTGGCCCAGGATCACGGCGCCCACAGGGCGCGCCACGTATGCGAAACCAAAGGTTGCAAAGGACATGATGGCGGCGTTGGCATCAGCGTCCGGGAAGAAGACGGTGGGGAAGATCAGCGCGGCTGCGGAGCCGAAGATGAAGAAGTCGTAGTATTCGACGGCGCTGCCCAGGAAGCTGGCGAGGGCCGCCTTCTTGGGCGTCCCGCCATGGGTGGCGGTGCCCGCTCCGGCGGACGGAAGTGTCTGGCTCATGGAGTTCCTTTGTGTGACGACATTGTCGCGAATTTAAAACTTGGTCGCAGCCGCCTGGGTGCGGGCGGGGGGCGCTATGCGCTGGATCGAACAGTAGATCCGGGACAAGTAGCCGCATGGTGAGAGCTGCTTGTGCGATACAGCAATGATGGCTGTGAGGACTGTCACCTGTCAAGAAAATAATCACGATCTAGAAATAGCTCTCACATTGTGGCAACATCGAGGTATGAGTGTGAACCAAACCACAGTGGCCGATGATGTTCCCGCTGAAGCCGGCGAGTCCGGGGCGGCAGGGAAAAAGGCCGACCGTACTGACATGGTGGGCAAGGCGCTGAGCCTCCTGGTCCTCCTGGGGGATGAGCCCCGGGGCGCCAGCGCGGCGGAGATTTCACGCCGCGCGGAGCTGCCGTTCAGCACCACCTACCGGCTCCTTGGCTCGCTGGCGCGGGACGGGTTCGTGGATTATGAACCGGATGGCCGCCGCTACCATCTTGGGCTGCGGATCTTCCAGCTGGGCCAGCGGGTTTCAAACCACCACGGCTTTGCCGGCACGGCCATGCCTGTGCTGCGCCGCGTGACAGAGCAGACGGGCGAGGCGACGATTCTGAGCGTCCGCGACGGGAACCACCACCTCACCGTCAACAAGGTGGACGGCCCGCAGATCTTCCGCGTCACCTCCGACCCCGGGCATCTGGGCTCCCTCTCCACCACCGCCGTGGGCAAGGCCCTGGTGGCTTTCGCGGAGGATGCGGAGCGCGAGCGGCTGCTGGCGGAGCTGCCGCTGGAGGCACTGACCGACAAATCCATCACCGACAGGCAGCTGTTCCGCGACGAGATTGAACGCACGCGCCGCCGGGGTTATGCGGTGATGGACGAGGAGAACGAGGCCGGCATGCGCGCCGTTGCCGTGCCCCTGCTGAATGGCCAGGGCCATGCCTTTGCCTCCCTGGCCACTGCGGTTCCGGTCTTCCGCCTGAGCCTGGAGGCACTGGAAGCGCATGTGCCGCTGCTGCAGGATGCTGCCGCGGAGCTGGCCGCACGGCTGCCGCAACGCTAGCTGTTCGCATTACGAACGCTAGTGCGATACATGAACAATTGTTGTACTGTTATTTCCAACACCGGAACCGCACCTTCCGCCACGCGCGGACGTCCGCTTCCGGTGCCGTTACCAAAGGAGCTGCACGGATGAGTAATCGAACTGAGTCCTACCTCGTGGGACTGGTCGGCGATGGCGTGACGCCGTCACTCACCCCCTACATGCACGAACGCGAAGGTGATGTGCAGGGCCTGCGCTACCTTTACCGCCCCATCGACCTCCTGGAACTCGGCCTGCCGGGCGAATCCGTCGGCCAGCTGCTCCAGAACGCCCGCACCCTCGGCTTCAACGGACTGAACATCACCCACCCCTGCAAGCAGCTGGTCCTGCAGTACCTGGATGTCATCTCCCCGGACGCCCTGAAACTTGGCGCCGTCAACACCGTGGTGATCGAGGACGGCCGCTTCATCGGCCACAACACCGACTTCTCCGGCTTCGGCGCCGCCCTCGCCTCCGGCCTGCCCGGCGCGAAGCTGGACCGCGTGGTCCAGCTCGGTGCCGGCGGTGCCGGTTCAGCCGTCGCCTACGCCCTGCTCTCCGCCGGCGTCAAGGCACTCGACCTGGTGGACGTGGCTCCTGAGCGCGCCGCCGAGCGTGCCGCCGAACTGGCCGGTTTCTTCCCGGACAGCACCGTCACAGCCCATACGACGGCGGAGCTGCCGCAACTGATGGCGCTCACCGACGGCCTGGTGCACTGCACCCCCGTGGGCATGGCCGCGCACCCCGGCGTCCCGCTGGACCTTGGCCTGCTGGAAGCCCGGCACTGGGTTGCGGACATCGTCTACCGCCCCATCGACACCGAACTGGTCCGGGGCGCCCGGGCCAAGGGCTGCGCCGTGCTGGACGGAGGCCGGATGGCAGTGGGCCAGGCCGCCGACGCCTTCCGGATCTTCACCGGACTGGAACCGGATCCGGAACGCATGCGCTCGCATTTCCTGGAACTCGTGGCCGCCGAGGAGGTGGCAGCCTGATGCGCACCGGAATCGCCACCGTCTGCCTCTCCGGCACGCTGAAGGAAAAGATGCAGGCCTGCGCCATTGCAGGGTTCGACGGCATCGAGATCTTTGAGCAGGACCTGGTCACCTCCACCCTGGGTCCCGAGGACGTCCGGAAGATGGCGGCGGACCTGGGCCTGGGGCTTGACCTCTACCAGCCGTTCCGCGATTTCGACGGCGTCACGCCGGACCTGCTCAAGGCCAACCTCCGGCGGGCCGAGGCAAAATTCGGGCTGATGTCCCGCCTTGGCATGGACACCATCCTGGTCTGCTCCAACGTTGCCACGGCAACCATTGACGACGACGGACTCAGGGCCTCACAGTTGGCGCAGCTTGCCGAGCTGGCCGGCGACCACGGTATCAAGGTGGCCTACGAAGCATTGGCCTGGGGCAAGTACGTCAACGACTACGAGCACGCCTACCGCCTGGTGGAGATGGTGGACCATCCCAACCTTGGGACCTGCCTGGACTCCTTCCACATCCTGTCCCGCGACTGGGACACGGCGCCCATCGAGGACATCAACGCGGACAAGATCTTCTTCGTCCAGGTGGCAGACGCCCCGAAACTCACCATGGACGTGCTCTCCTGGAGCCGCCACTACCGCGTGTTTCCGGGCGAGGGCCAGTTCGAGCTCGCCAAATTCATGGGCCACGTGGTCCGCGCCGGCTACACCGGCCCGGTCTCCCTGGAGGTCTTCAACGACGTCTTCCGCCAGTCCGATGTCGAACGTACCGCCGTGGACGCCATGCGCTCGCTGATCTGGCTGGAGGAACAAAGCGCCAAATGGCTCGCCGCCGCGGCGGAAGCCGAAGGGGGCGGCAGTGCCGCCATCCGCCGTCGGTATCCCATGGAACTGGCCACCCTGCCCAAGGTGAACGAACCGGCCGGCTTCAACTTCGCCGAGGTGAAGGCGGACGATACCGCGCAGCTCGAAAGGCTCCTGGGCCAGCTCGGCTTCGCATTCGAGGGCCGGCACCGCACCAAGGACGTCCAGCTCTGGACCATGGGCCAGGCCCGCGTGATCATCAACGAGCAGGCGGCCTCGCATGCCGAACCCGCCATCGCCGCGCTGGGCTTCGACGTCGATTCGCCGGTGATTGCCTCCGCCCGGGCCCAGCAGCTCAAGGCGCCGGTGGTGGCCCGCAAGGTCCAGGCCGACGAGGAAGTGTTCCAGGGCATCTCGGCCCCGGACTCCACCGAAATCTTCTTGTGCCAGGGCAGCCCGGACGGCACCGCCGCCTGGACTGCGGAATTCGGGCAGGTCGGTGAGCTCGGCGAGGGCCTGGAACGCTCCTCGAGCGGAGCCGGCGCCGTCATCGACCACGTCAATTTGGCGCAGCCGTGGCAGCACTTTGACGAAGCCGTGCTCTTCTACACCAGCGCCCTGGCCCTGGAGCCGCAGCCCTTCGCCGAGGTTCCCAGCCCCAGCGGGCTGGTCCGCTCACAGGTCATGCAGACCACCGACGGCGCCGTGCGGCTGGTGCTGAACCTGGCACCGGCGCAGCAGGCGCAGAGCGAAGTCCGGCAAACCTACCAGGAACACATCGCCTTCGCCGTGGACAACCTCGTGGCCACCGCCCGGGCCGCCCGGGAGCGGGGCCTGGAGTTCCTGCAGATCCCGGCCAACTATTACGAGGACCTCGATGCCCGGTTCGACCTGGAACCCGGGTTCCTGGCCACCCTGCAGGAACTCAATCTCCTGTACGACCGCGATGCCAGCGGGGAATTTCTGCACTTCTACACCGCCACCGTAGGCAGCGTGTTCTTCGAGATGGTGGAACGCCGCGGCAGCTACGACGGGTACGGGGCCCCCAACGCCCCGGTCCGGCATGCCGTCCAGTACGACCACCGACAGCACGCATCCCTCCAGCGCCACTGACCACCGCATACCTTCCCCAACGAGACAGAACACCAGAAAGGAGCCAGCCGTGCCGCACGAAACAACCGCGCAGACGGACGAGCTTGTACCGGCTGCCGAACCCAAGGCAGGACACGCGCAGCTGGACCGCGCCGTGGAAACACAGAAGGACCTCAGCGACGAGATCAACGGCCTGGCCGACGCCTACAAGCGGGCACTCAAAGACGGTGCCCCGGCCGAGACCCAGCCCCGCCTGGACTACCCGCCATACCGCAGCAGCATCCTGCGCCACCCCACCAAGAGCCTGCACCACGCGGACCCGGAAACCATCGAGCTGTACTCGCCGGCCTTCGGGCACCAGGACGTGCACGCGCTGGAATCGGACCTCACCATCCAACACAACGGCGAACCCCAGGGCGAGCGGATCATCGTCGCCGGCAAGGTCCTGGACGGTGACGGCCGCCCGGTAGCCGGGCAGCTGGTGGAAATCTGGCAGGCCAACGCCTCCGGCCGCTACATCCACAAACGCGACCAGCACCCCGCGCCAATCGACCCCAACTTCACCGGCATCGGCCGCTGCATCACCGGCCCGGACGGCTCCTACCGGTTCACCACCATCAAGCCCGGCGCCTACCCGTGGAAGAACCACCTGAACGCCTGGCGTCCCGCGCACATCCACTTCTCGCTGTTCGGCACGGAGTTCACCCAGCGCATCATCACCCAGATGTACTTCCCCGGGGACCAGCTGTTCCCGCTGGACCCCATCTACCAGACCATCGTGGACCAGGACGCCCGCGACCGGCTGGTGGCCAACTATGACCACAGCCTCACCGAACCCGAATGGGCGCTGGGCTACAACTGGGACATCGTCCTGACCGGGCCCAAGCGGACCTGGACCGAGAACGAAGCGCTGGGCGCAGAGGGTGACGAGGAATAGGAACATGAGCAACCAGACCACGCAGCTTGTCCCCACGCCCGGCCAGACCGTGGGCCCGTTCTACGGGTACGCCCTGCCGTTCGAAAAGGACAACGAACTCCTCGCCCCCGGCTCGCCCGGCTCCATCCGCCTGCAGGGCACCGTGTACGACGGCGCCGGGGAGACAGTGCCGGATGCAATCCTGGAGATCTGGCAGCCCGACGCCCAGGGCAACATCGTCCAGAAGACCGGTTCGCTGGTCCGCGACGGCTACACCTTCACGGGCTGGGGCCGCGGCGCCGTAGGTTACTCCGGCGTCTACACGTTCACCACGGTCAACCCCGGCCCCACTTCGCCGGGCGCCGCGCCGTTCATCTCGGTGGCCATCTTTGCCCGCGGCCTCACCAACCGGCTCTTCACCCGCATCTACCTGCCGGAGGACCAGGAGGCCCTGGCCAAGGACCCGCTGCTGGCCTCGCTTGAGCCGGAGCGCCGGGAGACGCTGATCGCCCGGCGGGATCCCGACGGCGGCCTGACCTTTGACATCCGCCTCCAGGGTGAGGGCGAAACAGTGTTCCTGGACTTCCAGTGACCTCCGGCGTCCCGGGCAGTTTCGGAAGCGGTGCAGGCGGCGACGCCGGACTGCTGAGCCCCGTTTCGGCGTCGCCCCTGGTGGCTGCGCTGACCGGGGACCGTGCGGTGCTGGCGGCGATCCTCGCCGTCGAGTCCGGCTGGGCCGCGGTGCTGGAAAAGGCGGGCCTAGCGCCCGCCGGATCCGCCGCCGTCGTGGCCTCCGCCGCCGAAACGGGACGCTACGACCTGGCCGATGTGGCGCTCCGCGCCCAGGGCGGCGGGAACCCCGTGATCCCCCTGCTGTCCGAGCTCCGCAAGCACGTAACGGCGCTGGACACTGAGGGCATCGGTGCGGGGAAGGCTGTGCACACCTCGCTCACCAGCCAGGACGTGCTGGACACCGCGCTGATGCTGATGGCCCACACCACCGTGGGGGCGGTGCTCGCCGACGTGAAGCGGACGACGGCGGCGCTCGCCGCCCTGGCGGAACAGCATGCGGACACGCTGTGCGTGGGCAGGAGCCTGACGCAGCACTCGCTGCCGTTCACGTTCGGGCTCCGGGCCGCCCAATGGTTCCAGGGCGTGGCCGCGGCCGGCCGCCAGCTGGAAAACCTGGAGCTGCCGGTCCAGTTCGGCGGCGCGGCGGGCACGCTGGCCGCCGGCACCGTCCTGACCGCCGATTCCCCAGCAACGCCGTTCACCCTCGCCGAATCGCTTGCCTCCCAGCTGGGCCTCGCCGCCGCTCCCGGGCCGTGGCACACCAACCGGCTGGCCGTCACCTCACTGGGACATGCCCTGGCGTCGGTGCTGGACGCCTTCGGCAAGATCGCGGCGGACGTGCTGTTCCTGAGCAGGCCGGAGGTGGCCGAGCTGGCCGAGCCGCGGGCTGCGGGCCGCGGCGTCTCCTCCGCCATGCCGCAGAAGCAGAACCCCGTGCTGTCCGTGCTGGTCCGCAGCGCGGCGCTGCAGGGACCGCAGCTGGTGGCACAGCTGCACCTCGCCGCCGCAAACTTCAACGACGAACGCCCCGACGGTGCGTGGCACACCGAATGGCCCGCACTGCGGCAGCTCCTCGCCCTCACCCTCGGCGCTGCCGGTCACCTCCGGGAGCTCACCGAAGGGCTGCAGGTCTTCCCGCAGGCAATGCGCCGCAACCTGGACCTCGCCGGTCCGCTGCTGCTGGCAGAGGGCGTCAGCGCCGCCGTCTCACCCCTGCTCGAGGAGAAGGACGGCCGCACCGGCAAGCAGCAGCTCCAGGACGTGGTGGACCGGACCCTGCAGGCACCCGCGGCGGAACAGGGCTCCACCTACCGCACACTGCTCCGCGAGGCCGTGCCGGCCGGACTGCTCACCGACCTCCGGCTGGACGAACTCCTGGATCCCGCCAGCTACCTGGGCGAGGCCGACGGAATTTCACGCCGCATCCTGGCCGCCTACGCCGATTTTGCAACCGCTACCCCGAACGGAGCCAACCGTGGCTAGACCCACCCTGAAGGCAGTGCTGCTGTCCCCGCAACGCCCGCTGGGCGAGAGGCCGCTGCTGGTCGCGGGACCGTCCCTCGGCACCTCCACCCTCCTGTGGACCGAGGCGGCCACCCTGCTCGGCACCGATTACGACGTGGTGGCCTGGGACCTTCCGGGCCATGGCGTCTCGCCGGCCGCAACCGAAACCTTCCTCGTCGCCGATCTCGCCGATGCGGTGGTTGACCTCGTGGACTCCATCGCCCCCGGCGCCGCCTTCCACTACGCCGGGGTTTCCCTGGGCGGTGCCACCGGGCTGCAGCTCGGCATCAAGCACGGCGAGCGTCTCAAGAGCCTCTCCGTGCAGTGCTCCGGAGCCAAGCTCGGCACTCCCGAAGGCTGGCTGGAACGCGCCGAAACGGTCCGCACCCAGGGCACCCCCGTGATGATCCAGGGCTCGGCCGGGCGCTGGTTCGCGAAGGGGTTCATGGACCGCGAACCGGCCCGGAGCAGCCGCCTCCTGCACGCCCTGCGCGACGCCGACCGCTTCAGCTACGCGTTCTGCTGCGAAGCCCTGGCCGCCTTTGATGTCCGCGCAGACCTCGGCAGCATCCGCGTCCCCACGCAGGCCCTGGCCGGTGCGGAAGATACTGTTGCGCCGCCGTCGTTCGCGGAGGAAATTGCCGCGGGCATCACCGCCGGCGGGGGCACCGCCAACGCCGCGACCCTGAGCGGCGTGGCCCACCTGGCCCCGTTCGAAGCCCCCGGGCACGTGGCCGACCTGCTCCGCAACCTCATCTCCTGGACCGAGTCCCGGGCGGCCGCGAAATGAGCGGCATGGAGCGGCATGGTGTTGTCCAGCCGGGTGCCACCGGCCAAGAGATCTACGACGGCGGCATGGTGGTCCGCCGCGAAGTCCTGGGCGATGCGCACGTGGACCGCGCCAACGCCAACAAGGACGAATTCACCGACGATTTCCAGGACATGATCACCCGGATCGCGTGGGGCGGCATCTGGACCCGGCCCGGACTTTCCCGGCAGATGCGGTCCGCCGTCACCATCACCGCCATGGTGGCCCACGGGCACTGGGAAGAGCTCGCCATGCACATCCGCGCTGCCCTCACCAACGGCCTGAGCCGGGATGAGATCAAGGAAATCCTGCTCCAGACCGCCATTTACTGCGGGGTCCCCTCCGCCAACACCGCCTTCAAAACGGCCCAGCAGGTGTTCCGCGACATGGACACCGCACCCGCGGCCACAGACACCCACACCCCACCCAACTAGGTAGCACTAAGTGTCGTTTTGAGCCCTCATAACGACACTTACTGCGACCTAGTTGGGGAACCGGACAGAATCAGAGGAACAGTCATGAACCAGGCTTTTGTGTACGACGCCGTGCGCACCCCTTTCGGCAAGTTCGGCTCCGGCCTCGCCGCCGTCCGCCCGGACGACCTCGCAGCGCACGTGATCCGGGAGTCCGTGAAGCGGGCTCCGGGACTGGATCCGGAGCGGATCGACGAGGTGGTCTTTGGCAACGCCAACGGCGCCGGCGAGGAAAACCGGAACATCGCCCGGATGGGCACTTTGCTGGCCGGGCTTCCGGTCTCCATTCCCGGGACCACGGTGAACCGGCTCTGCGGCTCCTCGCTGGATGCTGCGATTATCGCCTCGCGCCAGATTAATGCCGGTGACGCGGACCTGGTGCTGGTGGGCGGGGCGGAGTCGATGTCCCGTGCGCCGTGGGTGCTGCCGAAGACGGAGAAGCCCTACCCGGCCGGCGACATGACCCTGGCCTCCACAACCCTGGGCTGGCGCCTGGTCAACAAGGCGATGCCCAAGGAGTGGACCATCTCCCTGGGCGAGGCCACCGAAAGGCTCCGTGAAAAGTACGGGGTGACCCGGCAGGCGCAGGATGAGTTCGCCGCGGACTCGCACAACCTGTCCGCCGCCGCGTGGGACGAGGGTTTCTACGACAACCTGGTGGCCCCCGTTCCGGGCACGGACCTGGTGCGGGACGAGGGCATCCGCCCCGGTTCCACCGCCGAGAAGCTGGCGGCCCTGAAGACGGTGTTCCGTTCAGAGCCCGAGGGCGCAGAGGTGGGCGGCACCGTCACCGCGGGCAACGCGTCACCGTTGTCCGACGGCGCCTCTGCGGCCTGGGTGGGGTCCGAGGCTGCCGCGGGGCTGCTGGGGCTGGAGCCTTTGGCCCGTATTGCCGGGCGCGGCGCGCACGGCAACGATCCGCAGTACTTCGGGTTCGCCCCGGTGGAGGCGGCGAACAAGGCCCTGGCGAAGGCGGGCATCGGCTGGGACCAGGTGGGCGCCGTCGAACTTAACGAAGCGTTCGCCGCACAGTCCCTGGCGTGCATTAACGCCTGGGGCATTGACCCCTCGATTGTGAACCGGCACGGCGGCGCCATCGCCATGGGCCACCCGCTCGGTGCCTCCGGCACCAGGATCCTGGGCACCCTTGCCCGGTCCCTGCAGGCTTCCGGGGAGCGCTGGGGCGTCGCGGCGATCTGCATCGGCGTCGGGCAGGGCCTGGCCGTGGTGCTTGAAAACGTAACTACTGGCGTGAAGGGCTAGGCAATGCTGACTTTTGTTGACTCCGTAAACGAGGCCGTGGCCGGCATCAAGGACGGCTCCACGGTGATGATTGGCGGTTTCGGCAACGCCGGGCAGCCATTCGAACTGATCGATGCGCTGATGGACTGCGGCGCCACGGACCTGACCGTGGTGAACAACAACGCCGGCCAGGGTGACCAGGGCTTGGCCCTGCTGATCAAGGAAGGCCGGGTGCGGAAGATGATCTGTTCCTTCCCTCGGCAGTCCGACTCCTGGCACTTCGACGCCAAGTACAAGGCCGGCGAGATCGAGCTGGAGCTCGTCCCGCAGGGCAACCTGGCCGAGCGGATCCGGGCCGCCGGTGCCGGGATCGGCGGATTCTTCACCCCCACCGGGTACGGCACCATGCTGGCCGAAGGCAAGGAAACCCGGATCATCGACGGCCGCGGCCAGGTCTTCGAAACGCCCATCCACGCGGACGTCGCCCTGATCAAGGCACTCAAGGCCGACGGGAAGGGCAACCTGGTCTACCGCAAGACCGCCCGGAATTTCGGCCCCATCATGGCCGCCGCAGCGAAGCAGACCATCGTCCAGGTGTCCGAGATCGTTCCCACCGGGGCGCTGGACCCGGAGACCGTGGTCACCCCCGGAATCTACGTCAACACCATTGTCCGCATCCCGGCGGGCACCACCGAGAAGGCGGCCTGACATGAGCATCGCAACGTCCCTCCAGACCTCCGCCACCCCGTTGGGCCGCGACGACCTGGCCCGCCTGGTGGCCCGCGACATTGCCCCCGGTTCCTTCGTGAACCTCGGGATCGGCCAGCCCACCCTGGTGTCCAACTACCTCACCGCTGAACAGGACATCACCCTCCACACCGAGAACGGGATGCTCGGCATGGGACCCGAAGCGCAGGGCGACGAAATCGACGGCGACCTGATCAACGCCGGCAAGATCCCCGTCACCGAACTCCCCGGAGCCTCATACTTCCACCACGCCGACTCCTTCGCGATGATGCGCGGCGGGCACCTGGACATCTGCGTCCTGGGAGCGTTCCAGGTCTCCGTCACCGGTGACCTCGCCAACTGGCACACCGGCGCGCCCGGCGCGATCCCCGCTGTCGGCGGTGCCATGGACCTGGCGACCGGGGCCAAGGATGTGTTCGTCATGATGACCTTGCTGACCCGCGAGGGCGCGTCCAAGATCGTGGAGTCCTGCACCTACCCCCTGACCGGCGTGGGCTGCGTGACCCGGGTCTACACGGACAAGGCAGTGTTCCTCACCGGACCCGAGGGCGTCAGCGTCCGCGAAACCTTCGGCTGCACCCTCGAGGAACTCCAGGAACTCGTCCCCGTCCCGCTCAAGGCCGCTCCAGCCGCTGGTTGAGCCCGTCGAAACCCGGCGGCCCTAGGATTGGTAACCATGACCGAAGCAGCAGTAGCGGGCGCGCCGCAAGCCAGCGACCAGTACGTACAGTCGCTGGCGCGCGGGCTGGCCGTGATCCGCGCGTTCGACACCGACCATCCGGTGATGACCCTGACGGAAGTGGCCGGCAGGACGGACCTGACCCGGGCCACGGCGCGGCGGTTCCTGCACACCCTGGTGGAGCTGGGCTACGTGCGGACCGACGGCAAGACGTTCGCGCTCACCGCCAAGGTCCTGCAGCTCGGTTACGCGTACCTCTCCGGGCTCTCGCTGCCCCAGCTCGCACAGCCGCACCTGGAGGAGCTCTCGCTGAAGCTCGGCGAATCCACCTCCGCGGCCGTGCTGGACGGCACCGACATCGCCTACATCGCCCGGGTGACCACCCGCCGGATCATGACCATCGGCATCACCGTGGGCACCCGCTTCCCGGCCTACGCCACCTCGATGGGCAGGGTCCTGCTCGCACATCTTCCGCCGGCAGAACTGGACGCCTACCTGGCCGCGGCTGACATCAAACCCCTGACCCCGCGGGGCCTGGGAACCGTTCCGGAACTGCTGGCAGAGCTGGAGACGGTCCGGGCCCAGGGCTGGTGCCTGCTGGACCAGGAGCTGGAACTGGGGCTGATGTCCGTTGCGGCCCCGGTCTACGACGGACCCACGAAGGTAGTGGCCGCCGTCAACGTCTCCCTGCAGGCGCAGTCCGTCGCCGCCCAGCCGGACAGGGATGCCTACCTGGCCTCGATTGCCCGCGAGATCGTGGCCACGGCCAAACTGGTCTCAGCAGATCTCAGCGCCCGGGGATAAGGGTGGTCACGGAAGATGATGTCCGGGAAGCCGCGCTCGCGCTGCCGGGTGTCACCGAGCGGCTGAGCTGGGGCCAGCCGGCGTGGTTTGCGAGGACCCTGATGGCCCGGATCTGGGAACCCGGTGTCCTCACGGTCAAGACGGAGGAGCGGGAGGCGCTGACCGGGACCGAGCCGGACACCTACTTCTGGACACCCCACCACGAGCGTTCACCCCAATTAGTGCTGGTGCGGCTTGACCGAATCGACGCCCGGCTCCTCGGGGAACTGCTCCAGGATTCCTACCGGCTGGCTGGCGGCGGGCCGTCCCGCCCGCATTATCGGCGAAGCGGCTAATGTAACTGTTTCCCATCCAAGCCCGCCGACCCACTCCCGCCGCGGCAGTGCGGGCCATAGACTCTAGCCAACTACGTGCAGCAGCGCCGCTCCGCGAAGGTCCCGTCTCCGGACAAATTCCGGGACCCGGCTTCGCAGGCCGCCGCCGCACTTGTCTGCGAGGGGAGTCAGCGGGTGAAACTGGGCATTCCGCGGGAACGCCGGGACGGTGAATGGCGTGTTGCAGCCACGCCGGAAACCGTCAAGCAACTGACCGCCCTGGGCGCCGAAGTCCTGCTGGAGGAAGGCGCCGGTTCCGCCGCCGGGCATCCTGACCACGACTACCGCCAGGCCGGGGCGCAGGTGGTCCCTGGGCTGGACCTCGCCCGGCTGGACGCCCTGGCCCACGTCCGCCCGCTCGACCCGGACACCGCCAAGTCCCTGAAACGGGGAGCGGTGACCGTGGGGCTCGCATCGCCGTCGTCCGAACTGCCCACGGTGGAGGCGCTCGCCGCGGCCGGCGTAACGGCGTTCGCCCTCGAACTCGTGCCCCGCATCTCCCGCGCCCAGTCCATGGACGCACTCAGCTCGCAGGCCCTGGTGGCCGGCTACCGCTGCGTCCTGGAAGCAGCCATCCGGCTGCCGCGGTTCTTTCCCCTGTACATGACCGCCGCCGGCACCGTTCCGCCGGCCCGCGTCCTGGTGCTCGGTGCCGGCGTGGCCGGCCTGCAGGCCATCGGCACCGCCAAACGCCTGGGCGCCCGCGTCTTCGCCAACGACATCCGCCCCGCCTCCGCGGACGAGGTGGCCTCCATGGGCGGCACTTTCATCCGGCTGGACCTCGAAACGGCGGAGGCTGCGGGCGGGTACGCCCGCCAGCTCAGCTCCGATGCCGGCACGCGGCAGCGGCAGCTGCTGGCACCGCACGTCGCACAGTCGGACGTGCTGATTACGACGGCGGCAGTCCCCGGCAGGCGCGCCCCGCTCCTGGTGACCCGCGAGATGGTGCAGGGCATGCGCCCCGGTTCGGTCGTCGTCGACCTCGCCGCGGAGTCAGGCGGCAACGTGGAGGGCGTGGTACCAGGCCAGGACATCGCCGTCCCCACCGCCGACGGCGCCGGGCACGTCACGCTGGTGGGCCTGAAGGACCCCGCCTCGGCGATGGCTTCGGACGCTTCCCGCCTCTACGCAAAGAACGTGGCCAACCTCCTGGCACTCATGATCCATGAGGGCGTGGTGACCCCGGACTTCAATGATGAGGTGGTGGCCGGGGCCTGCCTCACCCACGACGGCGCTGTCCGGCACTTGCCCACGGCGGAACTCCTCGGCGCCAGAACCCGGGCCGGGCAGGAAGGGGTGCTCTGATGGACGGGATAAGCCTGCTGACCATCACGGTCCTGGCCGTGTTCGTGGGCTTCGAGGTGGTGTCCAAGGTGTCCAGCACCCTGCACACACCCCTGATGTCCGGCGCCAACGCGATCCACGGCATCATCCTGGTGGGGGCCATCATCGTGGCCGGTCAGGCCGCCGATCCCCTGGTCCTGGCCGTGGCCCTCCTCGCGGTGGTGCTGGCCACCGCCAACCTGGTGGGCGGGTTCGTGGTCACCGACCGGATGCTCCACATGTTCCACGCCAAAAAAGAGGTTGCCCGGACCGCGGCGAAGGCGGACCGTAAGTGAGCATCCTCGATCCCGTCTGGACGTCGCTGCTGTACCTCGTCGCGGCTGTCTTCTTCATCCTGGCGCTGCGTGGCCTGAGTTCCCCGCGGACAGCCCGGCGGGGAAACCTCATCGGCGCGCTCGGGGCGCTGATCGGCGTCATCACGGTGTTCCTGTCCATGCGCCTGGACAACATCCCCTGGATCCTCGGTTCCGTTGCCGTGGGTACGGTGGTGGCTGCGCCCGTGGCCCGGGGCGTGAAGATGACGCAGATGCCGCAGCTGGTGGCCGCTTTCAACGGTGTGGGCGGCGGGGCCGCTGCCCTGGTGGCACTCCTTGAACTCAGCCACACGGCCGATCCCTGGGTTCGGCTGGCTATCGTGTTCACCCTGCTCGTGGGTGCCGTCTCCTTTGCCGGTTCCGCGGTGACCTTCGCCAAACTGCAGGAACTGATGACCACCCGCCCGGTGGTGTTCCCCGGGCTCCCCGTGGTGATGGCTGCCGTGCTGCTCGCCGCCGTGGGCACCGCCGTCGGCGTCATCCTGACCGGTTCGGCGGCGCTCGCGGTGGTGCTGCTGCTCCTGGGCCTGGCGGCCGGCGTCCTGCTGGTGCTGCCCGTGGGCGGGGCCGACGTTCCCATCGTCATCTCGCTCCTGAACGCCTTCACCGGGCTGGCCGTCGCCGCGTCCGGCGTGGTGCTGGGCAACGTCCTCCTGGTGGTCGCCGGCACCCTGGTGGGCGCTTCGGGCACCATCCTCACCCGCGCCATGGCAGCAGCCATGGGCCGGAGCGTGGCCGGCATCCTCTTCGGCGCCTTCCGCGGAGGGTCGACGGCGGGGTCCACCGCCGTGAGCGAGCGTCCCGTCCGGTCGTCCAGCGCCGAGGACGTGGCGGTGCTCCTGGGCTATGCGCAGCGCGTGATCATTGTCCCGGGGTACGGCCTGGCCGTGGCGCAGGGGCAGCACACCGCGGCGGAACTGGCGCAGGCCCTGGAGGCCCGCGGCATCGACGTCGATTTTGCCATCCACCCGGTGGCAGGGCGGATGCCCGGGCACATGAACGTGCTCCTGGCCGAGGCGAACGTGCCCTACGAGTCGCTCAAGGAGATGGGTGAGATCAACCCGGAGTTCAAGACCGCGGACGTGGCGCTGGTGGTAGGGGCCAACGACGTTGTGAACCCGGCGGCGAAGACCTCCACCGGCTCGCCGATTTACGGCATGCCCATCCTGGAGGTGGCGGATGCCCGGCAGGTGGTGTTCCTGAAGCGTTCTATGCGTCCGGGATTTGCCGGGATCGAAAACGACCTGCTGTACGAACCCCAGACGTCACTGCTGTTCGGAGACGCAAAGGACTCGCTGGCCCAGGTGCTGGGGGCGGTCAAGGCGCTGTAGCCTGCAAGGAACAGGATTCACCGGAAACAGCCCAAGGAGCCGTACCGCATGAGCGACCCCCAGACCACCTCCGACGCGCCTCCCGCGGGCCGTTCGTCCCGGCCCGCCTGGCTGCTGCCGGTCATCGTGAGCATTGCCACCAGCCTGCTCGGCATGGTTCTGGTGGCGGCACAGGGTTTGTACTGGATGATTGCTGTCATCGCCGCGGTTGAGGCCCTGGGGATCTTCACCATCATCCGCTCCGCCCGGATCAACGCCCGAAGGACACCATGACCGCCCACAGCTCCAACGCGCTTCAGCGCGCCGCCATCATCGTGAATCCCGCCAAGCCGGTGGATATCGACGTGCGGGGCCTGGTGGCCAAGCACTGCGTCGAAAACGGCTGGGGCGAGACGCTCTGGTATGAGACCACCAAGGAAGACCCGGGCGTCGGCCAGGCGAAGGACGCCCTAGCCGCGGGAGCGGACATCGTCATCGCCGCGGGCGGCGACGGGACCGTGCGGTGCGTCGCCGAGGTCCTTGCCGGCGGCGACGTCCCGATGGGCCTGCTGCCGCTGGGTACCGGCAACCTGCTGGCCCGCAATCTAGGCATGGACGTCACGGATTACGACGGCGCCATGGCCGGTGCGCTGATCGGTACAGAGCGGAAGATCGACGTGGTCCGCGCCCGCCGCAGCGACCCCGACGAGGAGCAGCTGTTCCTGGTCATGGCCGGAGTGGGGTACGACGCCACCATCATGGCGGACACCAACGAGGACCTCAAGGACAAGGTGGGTTGGCTCGCCTACGTTGACGCGGGTATCCGCAACCTTCCCGGCAAACCCGTGAAGGCCACCGTGGTGATCGACGGCCAAACCGTGGTGCGCCGGGGCGTCCGCAGCGTCATGGTGGGCAACTGCGGCAAGGTCCAGGGCGGCCTGGAAATCTTCCCGGACGCCAAAATGGATGACGGGCTGCTGGACATCGCGGTCCTGGCGCCGCACCACGGCCGGCTGGGCTGGCTGTCCGTACTTGCAGGCATCATCGGCAAGGGGCGGGGCAAGGACACCGCGGTGGAGTACTTCCAGGGCAAGTCAGTAGAGATCAGCCTGGAGCACAACGACGACTACCAGCTGGACGGCGACCATGAGGGACAGGGCAAACACGTCCTGATGACCATGGTCCCCTCCGCCCTCACCCTGCGGATGTAGCACCCAACTGGGTAGCGCGAACTGCCGTTTTGGAGCCTCAAAACGGCAGTTAGCGCTACCTAGCTGGGACGGGAGGCAGCCGGGCGGTGCGCCAGGATCTCGGCGAGCTCTGCGAGCCGGTGGGCGCGGGCGGACTCCGCGGGAGTGAACGGTTCGCCGGGCCGGACGAAGGTGATGGGCCCGTGCCAGGCGGTGGGAATCTTCAGGCGGGTGCCGGCGTCGTGCTTCTCCAGAGCGGCCTCTGCCGGACTGAGGATCCGGGCCCGCAGCAGTTCCGCCACGGCCAGGGGAAGCTCCTCCGGGGCGTCGGCGATCCGGGCGGCCAGGCTCAGCGCCCTGGTCTGGCCGTCGGCCATGGCCAGGGCCGTGGTGGGCCAGACGTGCGCCCGGGTGCCGCCGGATTCGTGCAGGGCCTCCAGCAACTCACGCTCGCTGACGGAGCCGGGAGCAGAAAGGACAAACTCGTCCAGCACCCCGCCCGGTACCGGATGGACGTGGATGCTCAGGATGTTGGTGTCCAGGCGGGCCAGTGCCTTGGTGACTTTCTGCAGTGACCCCGGCTCGTCGCACAGTACCGTCCGTGCCCGCCACAGAGCCGGTGCCGTACCAAGCTTCCGGCGGTGGCGGAGTGCGGGGGCGTGCAGCCAGCCGCGCAGGATCCGGGCAGCGGACGGCTCCGCCACCCAGATCACCAGGACCGTGGCGGTGACGGCCAGTACGAGGACTTTGGCCACGTACGGGAGCTGGGTGTCCACCACCAGGGCGTGGACCAGGAGTTCGATGGGCAGCATCACGGCCACGTTGGCCAGGGTCAGGCGGGTTTTGGGAGGTTCGGGCATCAGGCCGCAGACTTCACAGCTCAGTTCGGCGGCTGGGGAATTCTGTGCGCGTGGCGTCATGGCATAAGCATCGCCGGGTGCTGTTTCGGCAGCATTGCCTCCTGATTCCATTCAAGGGAACGCGGCGGGCAGTTTCCGGAGCCGGCGCCGTAAGATCGTGAAGGAACGTCAGCGCGGCCGCCCGTCCAACCAGGTACCGGAGGAAAGGCGCTATTGCCACGTGAAGATGCTCGCTGAGATGTTCAGCATTGCTCCCGCCAACAAGGACCACCACCCTGCCCTGAGATGCGCCGTGGGAGTTTTCGTTCCGCTCTTCATCCTGGTCCTCCTGGGGAGGCTGGACCTGGCCATCTTCGCGTCCTTCGGCGCGTTCACCGGCATCTATGGCCGCGGCGAGCCGCACGGCATCCGCTTCGCGCTGCAGCTGCGCGCCGGACTGCTGATGTTGCTGGTGATCCTCCTGGCGGCCCTCGCTGCGAGGATGGAGGCGGCCTGGGGCCTGGACGTCCCCACCACCACCTGGCTCCTGGTCCTCGCCACCACCGTGGTTGCCGGGGCCTGCTCGGTGGCCATCTCGTGGCTGCGGCTGCGCCCGGCCGGTTCGCTGTTCCACATCTTCGCCTTCGCCGCCATTGCCTCCATCCCCAACCAGCCCCCGCTGTGGCAGGGCATGCTGGTTTCCGTCCTCACTACCGGCTTCTGCCTGCTGATCGGCTTCTCCTCCCGCGTGCTGCCCAGCCACCGCACGCCGTGGGCCAGGCCCCGGCCCATCCGCCGCACCCCTGACGAGAAGCGGGCGGCATGGCTGGAAGGCTTTGGCTACCTGGTGGCCGCCGGGCTCGCGGGGGCACTGGCCACCTGGGCAGGGGAACGGCTTGGATTCGGCCACAACTACTGGGCCATGGTGGCTGCCGTGGTTCCGCTCGTGGGGCACACCACCCGCCACCGGGTGCGCCGCGGAATCCAAAGGATCATCGGCACGATACTGGGCCTGGTGATCCTTGCCGGCATCGTGCTGCTGGGGCTGCAACCCTGGCAGACGGTGCTCGTGATGGCGCTGTGCCAGTTCGGCGCCGAAATGTTCATCATCCGGCAGTACCTGCTGGCCCAGGTGTTCGTCACCCCGCTGGCACTGATCTCCACGCTGCTGGTGGTGCCTTCGGCGCCCGGCATCCTGCTCCGGGACCGCATCATCGAAACGGTGATCGGAGCCGCGGTCGGGATTGCCGTGGTGCTGGCCCCGGGAGCGTGGCGCCGGGTGCGTCAACGCACGACGACGGCCTAGCCGCCTGCAGCGGCGGGCGGTACCCTGAGGCTTCAACCATTCATCGGAAGCTGGTGCTGCGTGGCGAATTCGAGGTCAGGCGATTCGGTGGTGGACCGGATCGTCCGGCTCATCTCCGCCTTTCCGCCGGAGGTCAGCACGCTCCAGCTGTCCGACCTTGCGGTCCGTGCGGGACTGCCACTCACCACCACGCACCGGCTGGTCCGGCAGCTCGCGGGGCATGGACTCCTGGAGACGGGGCCTGAGGGCATGGTGCGGCCGGGGCTGCGGCTGTGGGAGCTGGTGAACCGCACGTCGCCAACCCTCGCCCTGCGCCAGGCGGCCATGCCGTTCATGGAGGACATCCAGCAGGTGCTCAACCAGAACGTGAACCTCGCCGTGCTGGACGGCTGGGAAGCGCTCTTCGTGGAGCGGCTGTCCCGGCGGGGCTCCGTGGCCAACCGTGCCCAGGTGGCCGGACGGATGCCCGTCCACATCTCCTCTGCGGGGCTGGCGCTCATGGCCCACCAGGACAAGGCCCTCCAAGCGCAATACCTGGAGCAGTTCGTCGATCCCGACGGAAAGGTCACCAGGGCCGCCATCCGCGCGCTGCTCAGCGAAACGACCCATCAGGGCTTCGCCCAGCTGGCCGGCGTCGTGGACCCGGACACGTGGGGCATCGCCGTCCCCGTGCTCAACCGCAAGCAACGCGCCGTGGCGTCCCTCGGCGTCGTGGTTCCGCTGCGCGAGATGCGCCTGCAGGCGCTGGTGCCCGCCCTGCAGACAGCCGCCCGCGGCATTGCCCGGAACCTTGCCGATTCCTGACGCTGAACCATTCAACGGAATTGCTGTAACGGCCGTCACCCCTGGCGGCGCACACTGTTAGCCAGACGCACCGAACCGGCCCAGCGGCCCCGCAACGAAGCGAGAGAATCATGGCAGCACGCAAAATCATCACCACCCAGGTAGCCATCATGGGTGCCGGCCCCGCCGGCCTGATGCTGTCCCACCTGCTGGCCAAGGCCGGCATCGAGTCCACCGTCATTGAAGTCCGCAGCCACAAGGAGATCTCCGAGACGGTCCGGGCCGGAATCCTGGAGCACGGGACGGTCAACCTGCTGGTGGACAGCGGCGTCTCAGACCGGGTGCTGCGGGACGGGGACCGGCACGACGGCATTGAGCTGCGCTTCAACGGTGAAAGCCACCGCGTCGACTTCAAGGACCTGGTGGGGGAGTCCGTCTGGCTGTACCCGCAGACGGACGTTTTCCTGGACCTCGCCGCGCGCAGGACGGCCGACGGCGGCGACGTCCGGTACAGCGTCACGGACACCACCGTCCACGACCTCGAAGGCAAGCCGAAGGTCTGGTTCACCGACTCCGACGGCGTGGAATACGAGATCCGGGCAGACTTCCTGGTGGGCGCCGATGGCTCCCGCAGCCACTGCCGGTTCCAGATCCCCGAGGCGCACCGCAAGTGGTACTTCCACGAATACCCGTTCGCCTGGTTCGGCATCCTGGCCGAGGCTCCGCGCAGCTCCGACGAACTGATCTACGCCAATTCCGCCAACGGCTTCGCACTGATCAGCCAGCGCACCGAAACCGTGCAGCGCATGTACTTCCAGTGCGACCCCAAGGAAAACGTCTCCAACTGGGACGACGACCGCATCTGGGCCGAGTTCCGCAGCCGCGTGAACGGCAACGGCTTCGAACTGAAAGAGGGGCCGGTCATCGAGAAAATGGTCCTGCCATTCCGCAGCTTCGTCCACACCCCGATGCGCCACGGCAACCTTTTCCTGGTGGGCGACGCCGCCCACACAGTTCCACCCACCGGCGCGAAGGGCCTGAACCTTGCCATCCATGACGTCAAGGTCCTCTTCGAAGGGCTCGACAGCCATTACAACTCGAGCTCGGACCGGCTGCTGGAGACGTACAGCGACCGCGCCCTGGAGCGGGTTTGGAAGGCGCAGCAGTTCTCCTACTGGATGACCACCATGCTGCACACCCCCGCCGACGCCGACGATTTCTCCCGTGCACGCCAGCTGGGCGAACTGAACTCCGTGGTGTCCTCCGGGCACGGCATGGCCTACCTCGCCGAGGCCTACACCGGCTGGCCCGGCGCCCGCTAAGCCAGCAGCCGCTAAGCCAGCAGCCGCCGGACTGCTGCGGCGATGGCTGCAGCGTCCGGTTGCTCATCGCGCCTGACCGTGAGCAGGTGCAGCAGCACGCCGTCGCCGTAGTCCGCCAGGTCCCGTGCCCGGGCTGGCGCATCCGCCACACCCATCCCGGCGAGGGCCTGCTCCAGGCCGCCCACCAGCCGGAAGTGCCCGGCTGTCACTGACTCGGGCCTGTCCAGGGAGATGGCCAGGCGGGCGCGGCTGAGCCCCGCGTGCCGCCCGGCCAGCGCTAGCATCAGGGTGGCCAGCTGGTCTGCCAGTTCCTCAATGTCCTGCGGCGGACCGGCGGGGCCCTGGTCCTCCAGGAGTGCGGCGTCCAGCTCCAGCATGCGGTCAAGCACCGCTTCCACAAGGGCCGCGCGGTTCCGGTAGTAGTTGGAGGTGGTGCCTTCGGGCAGGTGTGCGGCGGCATCCACTGCCCGGTGGGTGAGGCCCTTCATGCCCTTCTCCGCCACGAGGGCGAGGGCTGCGTCCATCAATTCGGTGCGTCTGTCGGGCATGGCCACAGTCTAATTGCCCCCTAGCCATCCACTACAAAAGTAGTAGAATTGCGGGCATGGAAACCATCTCGATCGTTGGCGGCGGCATTGCGGGCCTGGCACTGGCTGCGTGCCTGGACCCGGCCCGGTTCCAGGTGACGGTGTATGAGAAGCGCCCCGAACTGCCCGCTGTCGGAAACGCGCTGGGCATGTGGCCGAACGCCCAGCGTGCGCTGGAGCGGCTGGGAATCCTTGAAGAGGCGCAGGCGGTCAGCCCGGTGATCGGCAGCGGATCCGTCCGTGACGCCCAGGGTGAGCCGTGGGTCACCGTCAGCGTGGGGGATATGTTCGGCATATCCCGGGTTGACCTTCTCCGGTTGCTGGACGGCGCCGTCCCGGGAACCGTCCGCCGGATTACCAGCAACGTCAGATCACTTCCTGCCGACGGCAGCCTTGTGGTCGGCGCCGACGGCGTGCACAGCGCAGTCCGCCGGGAGGCCTGGGGCGCCGCAACGGATGCGCGCGTCACCCCGTACCTCGCCCTCCGCGGGACTCTCCCAGCTCCGGTCAGTCCCGGCGAGGTGGGAGAGTACTGGGGCCGCGGCGACCTGTTCGGCATGGCCGCCGCCCGGGGAGGGTCCTTCTGGTACGCCAGCTACCGCTCCGGGGTGGGCCCGTACGGGATTAACGCAGCATCAGCCTTGGACCACGCCCGGGAACGCTATGCCACCCACGCCCCCGCCATCCGCCGCACGCTGGCCGCAGCCACTCCCGAAGCATGCCTGGTCCAGCGGATCTGGACAGTTCCGCGCCTGGGCTCCTATGTCCGCGGGCGGACCGCGCTCATCGGCGATGCCGCCCACGCCATGCTCCCCACCCTGGGTCGCGGCGCCTGCGAGTCCTTGGTGGACGCGGTGACACTGGCTGACCTTCTCAACACGCTGCCCGAAGACCAGGCACTGCGTGCCTACGACCGGCAGCGGCGGCTGCGGACCCGCGTCCTGAGCCTGGCATCCTCGGCGCTGGGGCGCGTCGCCCTCGCCGACGGTGGCCAGCCCTTCCGCGACCGCCTCCTCAGCCTCGCCCGACGGCGGAACGGACGTTCCGCCGTCGTCAGCGGTTCCGCGGACTGATCACCGGACGGGAGCTGCCGGCTGTGCGGCATCCCGACCGAAAGCAGACGTGGTAGGCGGCGTCCGGGTGAACGCCGGGTGAAACGTCAGTCCTGGGTCACTGTTTCGGTCAGGTGGTGGGTGGGAATGCGGTCGCGGTCATAGGTGATCTCCGTGTAGCCATGCGGTTCGGGCTTTCCGGAGGGATTCAGGTTAACGAAGACGATCTCCTCGATGGTGAGGATGCTCTGCCGGGTGATCATGTTGCGGACTTCGGCGCGCATGGTCAGCGATGTCCTGCCGAACCGCGTGGCCGTCAGGCCCATCTCGATCAGGTCGCCCTGGACGGCCGAGCTGACGAAGTTGATTTCCGAGATGTACTTTGTCACCGCCCTGCCGTTGCCCAGCTGGAGGATGGCGTAGATCGCGGCTTCCTCGTCAATCCACTTCAGCAGGCTTCCACCGAACAGGGTCCCGTTGGCGTTGAGGTCCTCAGGACGTACCCACTTGCGGGTGCGGAAGGTGATGTCTGCTGTTTCCATAGGCCGAGATTAGCCGAGGCGCGGAATCCCCACGCACTTGTGACGCCGGCCCTTATGCCATGGCCGTGTGGGCAGCGCTTCGTGCATCAATACTCTTGGCGTAGCAGTAGGAGTGTTCCACCCCGATATAGGGACCATAATTCGGGACCGGCTCAAACCCGGAGTTCTGGTAGAAATTGCGGCCGTCCGGCTGTGCGGAACCGGCTTCGGCCTTGATCCTGGTGATCCCCTGTTTGTGTGCCTCTGCCTCCAGTGCGGCCAGGATGGAGCTGGCCACGCCCGAGCCGCGGGTGTAGGGAAGGACGTACAGGCGCTTGATCTCAGCGGTGGTGGAATCCAGGAGCCGGAGGCCGCCGCAGCCCACGGGCTGGCCCGATCCCTTGTCATACGCCACGAGGAACACGGCGCAGTCAGCGCCCGACGGCGGTGTGCCGGGTTCGTGGTCAGGGGTACCAAAGCGCGCATCGAGTTCAGCCTGCTGCGCTCGGCGCAGGTCGGCGCCCACAGGGTTGGACCAGGATACCTGCCGGATGTTCAGCCGCGGATTGGTCTGCATGTCTGCCTCGATTCGCCGAAGGGATATGCATTAAAAGGCTAGAAGCCAGCGGTTACGCGGGTGTTTCTTCTGCGTAAGCGGTTGGATAACGTGGATGGGCCGCTTAGCCCGTATAGCTAGCTTGCCTACTTATCAGTTGGTCTAAGATCAATCCATGGGTTCCACGGGTAACGAAGGCTCCGGCTACTGGTACGGTCCGGACGGGCAGTTGGATTACGGTGCTGCCGTGCTGAAGTCACTGCGCGATTACCGGGCCGCGGAGACTGCCGTCCGCCGTTCCACCAGGGACTCCATGGGCATGGGCGAAACGGACATCCTGGCGCTACGCTTCCTCCTCCGCGCCCAGGCTTCCGGGAAGGCGGTTGTTCCCAAGGATTTGAGCCAATTCCTCGGCATCACCAGCGCGTCCACCACCTCGCTGATCGACAGGCTGGTGGCCAGCGGGCACGTCCGCCGCGAGGCCCACCCCTCCGACCGCCGCTCCATCGTCGTCATTCCCACCGTGGAATCCGACACGGAGGTGCGCGAAACGCTGGGTGCGATGCATCGCCGGATGATGACCGTTGCCGAAGGTCTGACGGCGGACCAGGCCCACGTCGTGGTCGACTTCTTGCAGCAGATGACGGATGCCCTCTCCGTCAGGGACGGGCATCAAAAAAGTAACTAGCCGGACTAGCTAGTCTGGCTAGTAATATGTAAGCTTACGATCAACCTTGAAGTTTCTTCCTTAGGGAGTCGTGAGCGCGTTGACCACTTTTACCGAAGTCCATTGCGGGACGCCCATGGAACTTGCCACTCCTGCCATCGGGCCAGTGGGCGCTGGTTACAGCTTTCCGCCGGACAATGCCGTCCTCATCGAACTGCCGCCGGTATGGCGTTGCCGCTGCGGATTCCAGCTCGATGCCTGGCTGCCCGCTGACTCAGCCGATGAAGCGGCCGTCCTGGCCGAAGCCTGCGCCCCGCCACGGCACCCATGACCGCGCCCGCCCTGGCTCCCGCAAAACAAGCACCCAGCGAACAGGGACACCCGGAACGGGGACGTGCGCACAGGCCTCGCCGCGCCGAGAACCCTGACGGAAGCGTCGTCGTCGCGGGGCGCTTTTACCTCAAGGAACGCCTTGGGCGCGGTTCCGCAGCAGAAGTCTTCCGGGCCGTGGACCTCGCAGGCGGACCGGATGTGGCCGTCAAGATGGCTTCGGTGCACTCAGCCAAGCAGCACGAGCGGATCCGCAACGAAGCCGGCATCCTGGCGGCGCTGGATCATCCCTCCATCATCAGGTTCATTGCCCACGGTTCCCTGCCGGACTACGGACCGCACGGCGGGCGGCCGTTCCTGGTGCAGGAGCTGGCGCTGGGATCCAGCATGTCCGAGGCAGTCCGGATCAACAGCCACAACCCCGGCGACGTGGCAGTCTGGGCCCACGGGCTGTTCAGTGCGCTCGCCCACCTTCACTCCAAGGGCCTGGTCCACCGCGACATCAAGCCTGCCAACCTGATGCTGAGCGGCCTGCGGAGAAGTCCTGTCCGGATCATCGACTTCGGAATCGCAGCGGCAGCCGGCTCAGCACCCGAGCCGGGCATCTCCTCCGGAACAGTGCACTACATGAGCCCGGAACAGGCAGCAGGAGGGGCCGCCCGGCCGTCGTGGGATGTCTACTCCCTGGGGCTGGTCCTCCTGGAACTGCTGACCGGGACCAAGGCATTTCCCGGGACTGCCATCGAATCCCTGGTGGCCAGGACGCTTCGCAGCCCTGATGTTCCTGATGTCGTGGCGCCCCGCTGGAGGCCGTTCCTGCGGTCCCTGACGGCCATGGACAGCCGGGAACGTCCGACGGCGGAAGAGGCTGCGGCGTTTGCCGCACGGCTTGTCCCGCGGCACTGAGCCGTGACGGCTAAGGGCCCGCTACGTTCCCACCGGTAGGATCTTCTGCCGTGGGATCTGCGAGGGCCAGCCCGCCGACAGGGCTGCCGTCCCAGTGGAGCAGTTTCCAGCCCGCGTCGGGGTCGCCTTCCAGGGCGACGATTCCGGTGTTCGCCAGTACGTGGCGTGCGGCGAACTCGTGGTCAGCGTCCTCCGCCCGGCGCCCGGCCCAGGTGCGGATCGCGGCACCATGGCTGACTACCGCTGCAGTTTCATGCTTTCCTTGAGCCGCCTGGTCCACCACCCGGGTGATGGCAGCGTCGAAGCGGTCGAAGAACGCGTGGCCGTCCGGCCCCGCCGGCATGCGGACATCAAGATCCCCGGCCGCCCAGGCGAACACCGTCCCCATGTACCGCTTGTGGGATTCGTGGTCTGTCAGTTTTTCCAAGGCGCCGGCCTCGATCTCATGAAGGCCATCCAGCACGGTCACGTCCAGGCTGTGCAGCTTGCCCAGCGGCGCCGCGGTGATTTGTGTGCGGATCAGAGTGGAGGCATACAGCGCGCCGATCGGCTCGTTGGCCAGCGACCTGGCCATGGCCTCGGCCTGCCGTTCGCCAAGTTCGGTGAGCCCGGGCCCCGGATGGGCGGTATCCAGCTGGCCAAGGACGTTGCCGGGGGTTTGTCCATGACGGATGAGCAGCAGCTTCATGCTCTCCAGTTTCGCACCCCGGCAACAGGACCGTGGACCGGCGCTGCAGGGCCTGGCAACGCGAAGGCGCCGGGCCCGCCAGAGCCCGGCGCCGCCGTCGTACTTCCTTTGATGTTTGCCGGCCGGCCTACTTGAGGTGGTCCACCAGCTGGTCGGCGATGCCCGTGTACTTCCCGGGCGTCAGAGCGAGCAGGCGGGCCTCAGCGTCGGCCGAAAGGCCAAGGCTCTGCACGAATTCCTGCATGCGGGCGGCGTCCACGCGCTGGCCCCGGGTGAGGTCCTTGAGCCGCTCGTACGGGTTTTCCATGCCTTCGACGCCGGCAATCGCCTCCGCGCGCATGACCATCTGGATGGCCTCGCCCAGGACTTCCCAGTTGGTGTCGAGATCCCCGGCCAGCACGTCCTCAGCTACGTCCAGGCGTTCCAGGCCTTTGGCGACGTTGGAGATGGCGAGCAGTGAGTGGCCAAAGGCCACGCCGATGTTGCGCTGGCTGGAGGAGTCCGTGAGGTCGCGCTGCCAGCGGGAGGTCACCAGGGTGGCGGCCAGGGTGTCCAGCAGGCCGTTGGAGATTTCGAGGTTGGCCTCGGCATTCTCGAAGCGGATCGGGTTGACCTTGTGCGGCATGGTGGAGGAACCGGTGGCTCCGGCCACGGGGATCTGGGCGAAATAGCCGATGGAGATGTAGCTCCAGATGTCCGTGCAGACGTTGTGCAGGATGCGGTTGAAACGCGCGACGTCGGCGTACAGTTCTGCCTGCCAGTCGTGGCTTTCAATCTGCGTGGTGAGGGGGTTCCAGGTCAGCCCCAGCCCTTCCACGAAGGACTTGGCGACGTGCTGCCAGTCTGCGCCGGGAACCGAAGCAACGTGGGCGGCGTAGGTGCCGGTGGCACCGTTGATCTTGCCGAGGTACTCCGTCCGGGCGATCCGCTCCAGCTGGCGTGTGAGGCGGTGTGCGATGACCGCCAGTTCCTTGCCCAGGGTGGTGGGCGTGGCCGGCTGCCCGTGGGTCCGGGACAGCATGGGAACGGCGCGGTTGTCCTCGGCCATCCTGCTGATCTGGGCCACGAGCGCGCGGGCGGCGGGCAGCCACACGTCCTCCACAGCGCCTTTGACTCCCAGGGCGTAGGAGAGGTTGTTGATGTCCTCGGATGTGCAGCCGAAGTGGACCATGGCCGTCAGGTTTTCAATGCCGATGCCGGGGAGGCGGCGTCCGATGTAGTACTCCACGGCTTTGACGTCGTGAACCGTGACGGCTTCGATTTCGGCCAATTCAGCGACGGACGCGGCGTCGAATTCGGTGACGATGGCGCGCAGCTGCTCCTCCTGTTCCGGGGTGAGCTTGCCGGCGCCCGGGAGGACGTTGTTGCTGGTCAGGTGGATGAGCCATTCCACTTCCACAGCCACACGGTCACGGTTCAGTGCGGCTTCGGACAGGTAATCAACCAGCGGCGCGACGGCGGACTGGTACCGGCCGTCCAGGGGACCGAGCGCGATTTTTTCCGGTGACGCGGCAAGGGCCAGGCGTCCTGAGGGCGTACGTGTATCAGCTGTGGCGGCAGTTTCAGGCATGTGCTGATTCTTTCACGAACTCCGGCGGCTCCTTAAGCGTGCCTTTGCACGTTACTTGTCCACATAGCCGACGGCGGTGCTGGGGTTGCTGCCGGGTCTTCCTTAGCGTTGTCGCATCAGTAAAGCAATGCGAGGGCAGCAACCCGTGGGCTGCCCAGGGTGGGGGAGTGCGGATGTGGAATGTATTGGGGGACGGCATGCCCGGAGCGGCAGACCATGTCGCCGCCGACCTCATGCCACTGGCGGGACGGCTCGGGTCCTGCATGGCAAGGGTTGAGGAAGTCATCGCTGGCCTGAGGGCTATCCAGCTGCTCGACTGGCAGTCACCGGCGGGGCAGGCCTACCGGAACACCGTCGCCCGCCAGGAGGCTGCCCTGCGCCAGGCTTCGGAATGCCTGGCGGAAGCCAAGGCCGCCGTTGCACGGCATGCCCAGGAGAGCGTCGCGGCTGCACTCGCCAATAGCCAGCACTGACGCAAGGCGGACAACCCATGGACACTGACCGCATTCGCCTGTTCGGCCCCTCCAGGGAGGGACATCTGAGCATCAGGGGCGGCCCCACGGGCATCAGCGTCCAGCTCGAAGAGCTGACGGCAGGCGCGGAGAAGCTGGATACCCTGGCCAGTGACCTCGTTGCCGTTGAGCAGGAGACCGGGCGGATCCTGGACCACCTTTGCTGGGTTGACCGGCAGCCGGCATGGTCCACGTCCGCCCACCTGGCCGCCGTGCGGAACGGCCAGTGGCGCGTCCAGGCTGCCAGGGCAGAGCTACAGCGCATCAGCAGCCAGATACGTGCTTGCCTCCGGGACTATGAGGACGCGGAGTGGCGTGCCAACGCCGGGAGGTTCCTCGGAATCACGAGTGTGGAGGAGTTCAGCACCTCGTGGGCCACCATGGCCGCAGCAGGAGTTCCGGACCGGCGGACCGCAGAATCCATCATCACCATGCTGGGGCTGGCGGCTCCGGATGTCCGGGCAAGGATCGATCAGGAACCTTTCGTCCGGGACGCCCTGATGTTCCTGGTCGCGAACTTCATCCCCAGGCCGCTCGCCGCGCGGCAGGAAGAGTCCGTCCAGGTGGAACTGGATGCATCACCGGCCGGCCTCCTGGAGCGCATCCGGAACGTCGATGCCCGCGGTCCTGGACACATTGAGGTCCTTGAGGTCCATAACGGCGGTGCTGCAACGTACGTGGTGGTCCTTCCCGGCACCCAGGCGGCAGGAATGTACGCGGGCGGTGACAACCCCTTCGACGAAGCCGGCATCGCGGAGGCGATGCTGTACGGCTCGGAGGAGATCAACCGGGCCGTCCTTGCTGCTCTGGAAACCGCCGGGGCAGAACGTGGTGCCGCCGTGGTGGCGGTGGGCTACAGCCAGGGCGGGATCCATGCCATGAACCTGGCTTCCGATCCCCGCGTCCTGGAACAGTACGACGTCAAGTATGTGCTGACAGCCGGCTCGCCGGTGGCCGGGACCAGGCCGGGAGCGGGAGTAAGTTCACTGCACCTTGAACACGAGGCCGACTGGGTGCCCGGAAGCGATGGTCTGGCGAACCCCGAAACCCGCAACCGGGTCACCGTATCCATGGCCTCCCCCGTTTCCGCTCAGGAGGATAAGGGGCTGGGCCCTGGCCACAGCTTCGAGGGGTACCAGGATGCCGCGCGGCTGGTCGCGGACAGCAGCGACCCGTCCCTGCTACAGTCCACCGCAGTGCTGACAGGCGTCCTTGGAGCGGGCGGGACCGCCACGGCCACCCGTTTCTCCCTCTCGAGGGCTAAGGGCCCCATGCCCACGCTCACCCCGCAGGACCCCCGCGCCCACGGGCGGGGACATGGCGGCCGGTAGCCCGGCGGGTGGAATCCGGCAGGCTAACGCTTCCGCCCGGGCAGCACACCTGCCACCAGCGATACCAGGGAAATGATGATGGCCGCCAGTACGGCGGTCCAGAAGAAGGAATCGATGGTGAATTCCACCGGTGTGTAACTGCTGATCCAGGACGTCAGGTACAGCATCGCGGCATTGATGACGATGGTGAAGAGTCCCAGGGTGAGGATGGTGATGGGGAGCGCGAGGAACCGCACCAGGGGCCGGACAAACGCGTTCACCACGCCAAAGATGGCACCGATAAAGAGGTAGGCCAGGACCAGGCCGATGGTGTCCGTGCCTTCCGTAACACCGGTCCTGGCCACAGCCTCGGAGGCCGCCTGGCTGGAGATTTCCAGGCCGGGCAGGGCCCAGCTCGCTGCCCAGATGGCAGCGGCGTTGATGATGACCCGAAGAATGAAGGAACCCATGGCCCCATGCTCGCACAGCGTGCTGGACGGGGGCTGGGTACGGTAGGGCCTTCTTCCCACGCCGGAAGAAGCCAATGCACCACCCGGAACCGTTATCGCACGAGAAGTAGGCTAGTGCGCATGACCTCATCAGAGACCCTGGCCGGTGGAATCCCGCCGCGTCCGGTGGTAGGCCGGCTGCCCCGCTACGCGGCCGGAAAGCCGCCCGCCGCCGTCGACGGACTGGCCAGTTACAAGTTGTCCTCCAACGAGAACCCGCTCCCGCCGCTCCCCGCAGTTATCGAGGCGATCGCGCAGCAGACCGATTTCAACCGCTATCCGGACCCGGTCAGCACCAAGCTTCGGGCGGCGCTCGCGGATTTCCTCAATGTCCCGGCGGAGGACATCGTCACCGGAGCGGGCAGCCTGGGTGCCCTCAACCAGATTCTCGCCGCGTTCGCTGGCCAGAACGACGACGGCAAGGCCGATGAAGTCATCTATGCCTGGCGCTCCTTTGAGGCTTATCCCATCAGCGTGGGCCTGGCCGGGGCGGAGAGTGTCCGGATTCCCGTGACCTCCGACGGCCGGCACAACCTGGACGCCATGGCGGCAGCCGTTACGGCCCGCACCAGGGTGATACTCCTGTGCACGCCCAACAATCCCACCGGACCGGCCCTTACCGCCGCCGAGACCGAAGCCTTCATCCGCTCGGTGCCTTCCAACGTCGTGGTGGTCATTGATGAGGCGTACCAGGAGTTCGTCCGGGCACCCGGTGCGGTGGACGGGATCGCCCTTTACCGGAAATACCCCAACGTGGTGGTACTCCGGACCTTCTCCAAAGCGCACGGCCTGGCTGGCCTGCGCGTCGGCTACAGCGTCTCCAATCCAGCGCTGACCCAGCACCTGCGGGTGGCTGCGACGCCGTTCGCGGTGTCGCAGATTGCCGAAAAGGCCGCCATTGTTTCCCTCCAGAATTTCCCTCAGGTTGTAGAAAGGGTACAAACGCTGGTGGACGAGCGGGCCCGCGTTACTGCCGGTCTGCGGGACCTTGGCTGGGCTGTTCCGGATGCGCAGGGAAACTTCGTCTGGCTGGATCTGGGGGCTGACAGCAGCCAATTTGCAGAGCTGGCGGGAGCCCAAGGGCTCTCGGTGCGCGCTTTTCCCGGCGAGGGGGTCAGGGTTAGCGTCGGTGAGCAAGAGGCCAACACGCGCTTCCTTCGGTTATGTGCCGACTATACAAAGGCCCCGCGGGGTTCCTAGCGCTTAACAAGTAGTCCTGCGGCTACCTACTGAAGATAAAGTTAGGATCAGTAAGCCAATGTATATGCCGCACCGGGAATGTATTCCTTCTGAGGCATATATCCCAGCGACATTGCATTGCATCCGGATGCGGCAAGCAAGGAGACGGTATGGGCACACATCTGCCTTCCACCGAGTTCGACGGAACAGCGGTTGACGACCAGCGGGAAGCTGATGCGGAAGCCGTTATGGGCGAGCCCCCGGCGCAGATGGTGCAGCTGCTGGGTCCCGACGGAAAGCTGGGTTCCGATCCGGTGTACAGCGAGTACGCCGACAAGCTCACGCCCGATGCCCTGCGCGGGCTTTACGGCGATATGGCTGCCATCCGCCGGTTCGACGTGGAGGCCACCGCCCTGCAGCGCCAGGGCCAGCTGGCGCTGTGGGTGCCCCTGACCGGGCAGGAAGCTGCCCAGATCGGTTCGGGCAGGGCCAGCCAGCCGCAGGACTACATCTTTCCCACCTACCGTGAACACGGGGTGGCGCTGACGAGGAACGTGGACCTGGCTGAGCTCCTCCGCCAGTTCCGGGGCGTCTCCAATGGCGGCTGGAACCCCAAGGACACCAACTTCCACCTCTACACACTGGTCCTGGCCGCCCAGACCCTCCATGCCGTGGGCTACGCCATGGGAATCCAGCGGGACCAGAAGCTTGCCGCAGCCGCCGGCTCCAAGGCGGAGGTGCCGGACGCCGCGGTCATCGCCTACTTCGGGGATGGCGCCAGTTCCGAGGGTGACGTCCACGAATCCATGGTCTTCGCCTCCTCGTACAACGCTCCCGTGGTGTTCTTCTGCCAGAACAACCACTGGGCCATCTCGGTACCCACCAACGTGCAGACCCGCGTTCCGCTGTCCAACCGTGCCAAGGGCTACGGCTTCCCCGGCATCCGGGTGGACGGCAACGACGTCATCGCCGTCCACGCCGTCACCGAGTGGGCCCTGGAGCACGCACGCCAAGGCAAGGGCCCGGTCCTGATCGAGGCCTTCACCTACCGCGTCGGCGCCCACACCACCGCCGATGACCCCACCAAATACCGCCCGTCCTCCGAAGAGGACGCCTGGCGGGCTAAGGATCCCCTGCTGCGGCTGGAGAAATACCTGCGCGCCCAAGGCCTCGCGGACGACGCCTTCTTCGCCCAGGTCAAGGCCGACGGCGACGAACTCGCCTCCTACGTCCGGCGCACTACCCATGACCTTGAGACCCCGAACATCCGCTCCGCCTTCGCCAACACCTACGCAGAGGCGCACCCGCTGGTGGCCGAAGAGCTGGCATGGTTCGAGGAATACTCCGCAGGGTTTGCCGGTGAGGAACCCCCGGCGGTACCGGCCGGACAGGCAGCAGCAAAGGCAGGCCACTGATGACCACCATGACCATTGCCAAGGCCATCAACGAAGGCCTCCGCGCCACCCTGGCCAGCAACCCGAAATCACTCCTGATGGGCGAAGACATCGGCCCGCTGGGCGGCGTCTACCGCGTAACAGACGGGCTCATCGGTGAATTCGGCCCCGACCGCGTGGTGGACACCCCCTTGGCGGAATCCGGCATCATCGGCACTGCCATTGGCTTGGCGCTGCGGGGATACAGCCCCGTGTGCGAGATCCAGTTCGACGGCTTCGTCTTCCCGGGTTTCAACCAGATCACCACCCAGCTCGCCAAGATGCACGCCCGCAGCAACGGCAACCTCACGGTTCCCGTGGTTATCCGGATCCCCTACGGCGGCGGCATCGGTTCCGTGGAGCATCACTCCGAATCCCCCGAGGCGCTGTTCGCCCACACCGCGGGCCTGCGCATCATCAGCCCGTCCAACGCGCACGACGCCTACTGGATGATCCAGCAGGCCGTGGAATGCCTGGACCCCGTGATCATTTTTGAGCCGAAGCGGCGCTACTGGCTTAAGGGCGACGTGGATGTGGAGAACCCGGGGCCTTCAGCGGATCCGTTCAAGGCCCACGTCCTCCGGGAAGGTACCGACGCCACCATCGTGGCCTATGGCCCCCTGGTTCCCGTTGCCCTCGCGGCCGCCAATGCCGCGGAGGAGGACGGCCGCAGCGTCGAAGTCATCGACCTTCGTTCCATCTCGCCCCTGGACTTCGATACCGTGACGGCCTCCGTACAGAAGACCGGCCGGCTGATCGTCGCCCACGAGGCCCCGACGTTCGGCGGGATCGGCGGCGAAATTGCCGCACGGATCAGCGAACGTGCCTTCCACTCACTCGAGGCCCCCGTGATCCGCGTGGGCGGCTTCCACATGCCCTATCCCGTTGCCAAGGTGGAGGAAGACTACCTTCCGGACATCGACCGCATCCTCGAGGCGCTGGACCGCGCCCTCTCCTACTGAGGACACCATGACTCTCAACAAGTTCAACCTTCCGGACGTCGGCGAGGGCCTCACCGAGGCGGAAATTGTCTCCTGGAAGGTCAGGCCCGGTGACGCCGTCGCCATCAACGATGTCCTGTGCGAAATCGAAACCGCAAAGTCCATCGTGGAACTGCCCTCCCCGTTTGCCGGGACAGTCACCGAACTGCTGGTCCCCGAAGGGGTGACCATCGACGTCGGCACAGCCATCATCAGCGTCAGCGATGACGTGGCAGGCGACCCCACGCCGGCAGACGTGCGCGCCCCGGAAACGCCCGTCCAGCCCCTCTACGGCACGCTGCCCGCCGATGATGGAGCAAGGGCCGACGGCGGTGCGCAGGAAAGTGCCCTGGCCGGCGGTCCGCTGGTGGGTTCCGGACCGAAGGCCGACGCCGTCAAGCGCCGCCCGCGGAAAGCCCAGCCCTCCGCTGCCGTGACACTCAACGCCCCGGAAGTGGAGCCCATCCAGCCACACACGCCGGCCGCCGTGACGGCAGCACCCGAGGTTTCGGCCGGCCCGGCCGCAGGCGACATGGACAACCGCCCCACCCTGGGCGGCACCATCACGGGCCTGGTCAACCGGGTCCTGGCCAAGCCTCCCGTACGCAAGATTGCCCGGGACCTCGGCATCGACCTTGCGGACGTGGTGGCCACCGGTTCACGGGGCGAGGTGACCCGCGAGGACCTGGTCAGCTACCAGGCCCAGCGCGACGCGGAACTGGACAAGGCGGACGGCTTCTGGGGCAAAGCGGGCAAGCCACAGGACCAGCGGATCGAACGGATTCCGGTCAAGGGCGTCCGCAAGGCCACGGCCAAGGCGATGGTGGAATCCGCGTTCTCCGCGCCGCACGTCAGCATCTTCGTGGACGTGGACGCCAGCCGCACCATGGAGTTCGTCAAGCGGCTCAAGGCATCCCGGGATTTCGAGGGCATCAGGGTCTCCCCGCTGCTCATCCTGGCCAAGGCCGTCATCTGGGCTGCGGCGCGCAACCCGAGTGTCAACGCCACCTGGGTGGACAACGCGGACGGGGCTGACGCCGCGGAAATCCACGTCAAGCACTACATGAACCTGGGCATCGCGGCTGCCACGCCGCGGGGCCTGATGGTGCCAAACATCAAGAACGCACAGGACCTGTCCCTGAAGGAGCTGGCGCTGGCGCTGAATAACCTGGCCACCACCGCCAGGGCCGGAAAAACCCAGCCCGCCGAGATGCAGGGCGGCACGCTGACCATCACGAACATCGGCGCCCTGGGCATCGACACGGGAACGCCCATCATCAACCCGGGCGAGGTGGCCATCGTTGCCTTTGGCACCATCAAGCAGAAACCGTGGGTCCTTGACGGTGAAGTGATTCCGCGCTGGATCACCACGCTTGGCGGCTCGTTCGACCACCGCGTTGTGGACGGTGACCTCTCCGCCCGCTTCATGGCGGACGTCGCCGCCATCCTGGAAGAGCCTGCGCTCCTCCTTGACTGACGGCGTGGGCATCAGCGCCGGCACCATCCGGGCGAAGAACAGGACCGCCCGGTGGCTGACGGAGACGTTTCAGCCTCCCGTGGTGGTGAGCATCCAGCTGCTGGTCAGTCCGCTGACCGAGGGCGGTTTTCCGGCCACCATGGCGTACGGCGCGTTGGCGGCCCTGTTTGTCTGCGTGCTTCCGCTGCTTCTGCTGCTGGTCCTGGTCCGGCTGGGGAAGGTTACCGACCATCATGTCAGTGACCGGAAGCAGCGGGCTCCTGTCCTGCTGATGGCCCTGGCATCGATCCTTGCAGGGCTGGTGGTCCTGGAGGCTGTCGGCGCGCCCCGGAGCGTTGTTGCCATGGTCCTTGCGGTGGTTGGCGGAGTCGTGGTGCTGGCCGGAGTGAGCCCGTTCTGGAAGATCAGCGGGCACGCTGCCGCCATCTCCTGCTCGACCGTCATCGCCGTGCTGATGCTCGGGGCGGCCTGGAGTCCGTTGCTTCTCCTGATCCCGGCGGTTGGCTGGTCCCGTGTGGTACTGCGGGCGCATTCGGTGGCACAGGTGGTGACGGGGTCACTCTTCGGCGGAGTGGTGATGGCAGGGATCTGGTGGATCCTGCAGGGCCTGATGGTGGCCTAGGCAGTTCAAGGCCCGGCCGGGCAGGCGCTAGAACGAGGAATACGGGTACGCCGAAAACATCTCGATGGTGGCCGGATCTGCGGTAGTTCCCAGGACCACGGCCGCGGCCGTCATGAGGACGCCCATAGCAGCGGCCATGCCGGCCCACGCCGTGAAGAGCTTCCAGTCTTCGCGCAGCACGCTTCCCACGGTTTCGGGAAGCTGCAGCCCGGGCGTGATGAGGTTCGGCGCGGAGTCCACACTGCCGTCATCCAGCAGTGCCACGACGGTGCCATTGCTGCGGTCAACCCGCATGGAGCAGATGTGGTTGCCGTGGCGGGCCAGGAGGATGTCGTGGCCTACGAGCTGCCGGCGCTGGAGAGTGATCAAGATATGCCCCTCGATAGTGGTTGCTGGGTGCCGCACCATTGGGGGCCTATCCAATTTTATCCTTGCGCTAACGGCTGAACCCGGTTATCGGGCGTGAAACCAGACACCCCCCGCAGCGACTTTCGCCACCCGGGGGAGTGTCCGGGGTTACTGCTAGTCGGCGTCGTACGTGTTCGCGATGTAGACGTCGCAGGGCGCGTTGTGCGCCACGCTGTTGGCCACGCTGCCCAGGACGCGGCCTATGCCCTGCATCCTGCGGTTGCCCACCACGATGATGCGGGCTTCCATCCGGACCGCTTCCTTGATGAGGGCATCCGCCGGCCGGCCGCGGGCTGCGGAATACGTGACCTTGACGCCGCCACCGAGGGACTCCGCCACGGTACGGGCCACGTGTTCGGCCGCGTCGGCGTCTGAGACGATCCACTGGTCGCTGCCGCTGCCGAAGATCTCGGTGCGGTCGCTGTCGAAGGCCGACACAACGTGGAGTGATGCGTCCAAGGCAGCGGCGAGGTCGCGTGCGGACTCGGCTGCCTTCTTCGCGGTTCCGCTGCCGTCAACCCCTACAACGATGATTCCGCTCATGTGATGCTCCTTTGCTTCGTTTATGCGGCACTGGTCAGGCCAACGCTACAGCGCAGCTATGGCTTCCTGAAGCACAGGCGCCAGGCGGCGGACACCCTCGGCGATGGCTTCGGGAGGCACGGCGCTGAAGGCGAGTCGCAGTTTGTTGGACGGTTCGTCCGACGGCGTGAAGGCGGCGCCGGGGATAAATACCACGCCGGCGTCGATGGCCTTGTGCAGCAGCGGGTAGGTGTCCACGCCTTCCGGCAGCGTCACCCAGACAAAAAAGCCGCCCTCCGGGCTGGTCCACGTGGCCCCTGCGGGCATGTGTTCCTGCAACGCAGCCAGCATCGCCGCGCACCGCTCGGCGTACAGGCCGCGGTAGGTCTCGATCTGGCCCCTCCAGTCGTACTCACGAAGGTAGGCGGAGACCAGCATCTGGTTCAGGGCGGGCGGGCACAGCGTCACAGACTCGGCCGCGAGGTAGTAGCGCCGCTGCAGGTGTTCCGGCACCAGCGCCCACCCGATGCGCAGGCCGGGCGCGAAGATCTTCGAGAACGAACCCATGTAGATGACGTCCCCGGGATTGTCGGCCCGGAGCGGGGCCAAGTGCTCGCCGGAGTAGCGCAGCAGACCGTAGGGGTTGTCTTCGAGGATCAGAATATTCGCAGTGCGGCATATATCCACCACCTGCTGCCGGCGCTCTTTGGCGAGGGTGATCCCTGACGGGTTGTTGAAGTTCGGGATGGTGTAAAGGAACTTGATGTTCTTGCCGGCCAGTTGAAGCGCCGCGATCCGCGCCTCCAGGAGATCGGGGACCAGGCCGGATTCATCCATGTCCACCGTTTCCACCTGCACCTGGTATGCCTCGAACGTGTTGAGGGCACCCACGTAGGTAGGGTCTTCCACGAGCACCACGTCGCCGGGATTGCAGAACAATTTGGTGGCAACATCCTGGGCCGACTGTGAACCGGCGGTGATCACCACGTTCTGCGGCAGGGCGTCGAGGATACCTTCAGCGGCCATCACCTCGCAGATCTGGGTGCGCAGTTCTTCGGTCCCCTGTCCGGCGCCATACTGCAGCGCCGTGAGGCCGTCCTCGGCAATGATTTTGGCGGCGGTGGCCGCAAGCCGGTCCAGCGGAAGCGACTGCAGGTACGGACTGCCGCCCGCAAGGGAGACCAGGCCGGGCCGCATGGAAATATCGAAAACGTCCCGCACCGCCGACTGTCGGATGTTCGCGGCACGCTCCGAGAACAGGTCCTCATGCCGGTGCGCTGACGTTGCAGCCCGTTCAATCGCATCTATGGCTTCCGCTGGCAGCGTCCCTGCTGCATCAAGTGTTTCGTGGCTCACACCCACAGGATACAGCCGGATGTTGCTCCAAAAGCAACACTTGTTGTCAACCCGCGTACGACAGGTTGCGGGGCGGGTGGCTAGTCCTGCCTCAGTGCTTCTTTCAGCGGCTGCCCGTTGACGTAGATTTCAGCCCGGATTGCGCCCACGGCCGCAACCGCTGTCTGCGTCAGCTGCGCCTCAACCCGCGGGATGTCGCACACCCCGCCAAGGCTCAACGCGCCGGCCAGGTACACGGTGACCGTCGTTCCATCGAAAGAGCCGGAGAGGAACTTCAGCCCGGAGTCCGCCAAGGCGTTGTACATCTCCCGGCCCTGTCCCGCCCCGGGGCCAGGCATTCCCGCTCCACCTGTTCCCTGCAGAAGCGCACCTATGGCGGCCGGAAGCGGATCGGAATCGGGGGCTACGCTGTCCATGCCCACCAGGCTGTCATTGCAGCCGAACCGCACGCCGTTGCTGCCGCCGTCGTCCAGGAGCACGTAGTAGGCCGTCACGGTGTGCGGCAGGGCAGGAATGGTGGCCGGGGCCGGCGCCGGTGGTGCGGGGGCCTGCGTTGCGGGCGCCCGTCCGGCCTCGGGAACGGGCAAGCCCTCCGCGGCTTCCGGCGTTATGGAAGGGCCTGCCGGCGGTACGCCCTCGGCAGGAGGCAGCGTTTCCGGTTCCGGTCCTGCCGGCGGCTGGTCCTGGGGCTGTGGCGCCGGAGCCGCCGGGGGTGCCGCAGCCGGGGCGCTGCTGCCGGGGGCGGATGGAGGGAAAGCCCCCGCGTCTGGACCTGCAGGCGGTGCGCCAATGCAGGCGCAGAGCAGCAGCGGCAGTGCCAGGCAGGCTTTTGCCGTTAGGCGCAAGCCCGTCCGTCGCCTCCCGGCGCTCCACTTTGCTGCCATGACTGCACCGCGATCCCGTTCCGGTACGTTCCGTGGATTAACGTTACGGCTGGCCTTTCCGGCGGAGTGTGTCCGTGAGGTACCGGTTGGGACAAGAGTTGGTCACGGCAGTACCCGGATGCAGCAACGCCCGGTACGCGTAGCTGCGTACCGGGCGCCGGCGGGTGTGCCTAGGCTGCGGGAGCGGCGGCGGCAAGGGCATCGAACACGCCCTTGATCTGCTCCACAACCTCGGCGTCATCCTTGGGGTGGATTTCGGCGAACCGGACCATGGACCCGGGAACGGCGAGCTTGACGTCCTCGAGGACCTGGGCACCGGCGATGCCGGCGGCCTTGCGCGCCTCATCCTGCGCCCACACGCCACCGAACTGGCCAAAGGCAGTGCCGACGACGGCCGTGGGCTTGCCGGCGAGGGCTCCGGCGCCGAAGGGGCGGGACAGCCAGTCGATGGCGTTCTTCAGGGCTGCGGGAACGGTGCCGTTGTGCTCGGGGGTCACCAGGAGGACGGTGTCGGCTTCGCTGGCAGCCGCACGCAGGGCGGCGGCGGCGGCAGGAACCTGGCCTTCGACGTCGATGTCCTCGTTGTAGAAGGGGATGTTGCCCAGGCTGTCGTGGATGACAACCTCCACCTGCTCGGGGGCGTTCAGCTGGATGGCCTCGGCCAGCTTCTGGTTCGTTGACCCGGCGCGCAGGCTGCCGACGAGGGTGAGGACGGTGCTCTTAGTCATGAATACTCCTGGGGTAGGGGCAGCGGGAGGGGCCGCGTGCCGGTTGAAGCTGAGGCTTGTCATGCCTTCACCAGACTAAACGGACCACGGTCCGCTTATTATTCCCAGGGGCTAGAATGTGGCTGTGAGCTCCATCCCACTGCGGCCGGGAATGACGCCGGCAACGCCCGCCGAGCGCAGTGATGCCGTCCGGAACCGGGAACGCCTGCTGGTGGCTGCCCGTGAACTGATATCGGAATGCGGGGCCGAAGCCCTGACCATGGACCGCCTCGCGGAACGTGCCGGGGTGGGCAAGGGCACAGTGTTCCGCCGCTTCGGCAGCAGGGCCGGGCTCATGCTGACGCTGCTCGACGATTCCGAATCCGCGTTCCAGGCCCGGTTCCTGTTTGGCCCTCCTCCGCTGGGTCCCGGCGCGCCCGGACGTGAGCGGCTGATCGCGTTCGGTTCTGAACGGATCGCCTACGTGGTGGAGTTCGGCGACCTGGTGCTTGCCGCTGAGAACGCCTCGCGGGGCCGGTTTGACGTGCCGGCCGCGGCGCTGTGGCACCGGCACATCGAGGTGCTCCTGCGCGAGGCGGGTTTCGACTCGGACCCCTGGCTCATGGCAGGGTCCCTGAGCGCAACGCTGGATCCGGAGCGGCTCCTCCACCTGGTACGGGACCGCGGCGTGGCACCGGAAAGGCTGGCCGCCTCTTGGGCCGACCTTGTCACAAGGGTGGTCAAAGACGCGTAGATTACGCCGGACGGAGCCGCGGCGTCCAGTCATACCGACTTCACAGAATTATTCATAACAATCTGATACGCGCGGGTAGCTTTCCTGCGGTTACCCACGTTTTGGCTCAAGGCTTGTGATAGTTTCCTCAAGAAATGTGACCCGCGACATAGTCCATCAGGACGGCCCTGCCAAGGCTGCGGGACAGCCAGCTACCCGCTGGCACAACACCCGGTAAGGCGGCACAACCCCCGCCAATCCCGGGAAGACGGAAGGATCCTGCGCGTGATTGTTGAACTGTCCCGCACTCCGGCACGCCGGCGGAAGCAAGCGTGCCACTTCAGTCAGCGCGCGGCGGCGAATCAGAAGTAGCGCCCACCATGTTCAAGTACCTCGCCAGGCGCGGCATCACCTATATGGTCATGATCTTCCTGACCACGTCGGCCGGATATTTCCTTGCCGTCAGTACACTCAAGCCGGCATTGCTGGAACAGGAGCGCATTCCGCGTCCGACGCCGGAGCAGGTGGCCAGTTCCATGCGCCTGAAGGGCCTGGACCCGGAGCTCAGCCCCTGGGAGCGGTACGTTGAGTGGTTGACCGCCATCGTGACAAGGTGGGACTGGGGCAGGAGCCCCAATGGGGCGTTCATCAACGCCGAATTCGGTGACCGGGTATGGATCTCCACGCGGCTGTTCCTCGCGTCCATCATCCTGACCCTGATCATCGGTGTGGCCCTGGGCGTTTATTCGGCCGCCCGGCAGTACAAGTTCCAGGACCGGGTGATCACGTCCTACAGCTACCTCGCCTACATTGTGCCCGCCCCCATCGCATACTTCCTTGTACAGCTGGGCGCCATCAACATCAACGAAACAGTAGGCCAGCGGATCTTCTTCGTCACCGGCATTTCCACTCCCGGCATGGAACCGGGGTGGGCGCAGTTTGTGGACATGCTGGCGCACTACGCGGTTCCGACCATAGCGATCACGCTGGTCGGCTGGGGTTCCTACCAGATAGCGCAGCGCCAGTACCTTTTGGACAACGTTAACGCCGACTTTGTCCGCACCGCGCGCGCCAAGGGCCTCACCCGCAACCAGGCCATCACCCGGCATGCGCTCCGCGTCTCGTTCATTCCCGTTGCCCAAAGCATCGCCTTCACCATCCCGGCCATCTTTGCCGGCGGCTTCTTCGCGGAGAAAATCTTCGCCTGGCCCGGCGTCGGCTCGTGGAGCATCGATGCCATCTCGCTCCAGGACGTCAACGCGGCCACCGCCACGCTGGCCTACGGTTCCGTCATTTTCGCCCTGGGGGCCATCCTGGCTGATTTTGCCACAACCCTCGTTGACCCCAGAGTGCGGGTGCAGTAGCCATGACCAACCTCAATGCCGTCGACCCCGCTGCCGCTGCCCAGGACGCGCACCTGGAAAACGCCGATGTGGTGATCGGCAAAAACACGATCATCTTCCGCCGCTTCATGCGCAACAAAACCGCCGTGGCGGGCCTCGCCATCTTCCTTGCCCTGACGCTCTTCTCTTTTGTGGGCGGCTACTTCACGCAGTGGGATAAGGAAACCATCGATCCCTTCAACATTGGGATGCCGCCGTCCGCAGAGCATTACCTGGGCACCTCCCAGGCTGGCATCGACCTCTATGCGATGACTGTGGAAGGAACCCGGATCTCCATCCTGATCGGCCTGATCGTGGGCCTGGTGTCGGTCCTCATCGCCGCCGTGTACGGGTGCACCATGGCGTACTTTGGCGGCAAGGTGGACAAGGTGATGCTTTTTGTCCTTGAAGCGCTCATCATGATGCCCGCTCTGCTGGTGGTGGCGGTTGCCACCAGCGGGGGAGGGGAAGGCCTGAAACGGGACCTGCCCTCCTGGCTGCTGCTGATCATCGTCCTGCTGGTCTTCAGCTGGATGGGAACGGCCAGGCTGATCCGTTCGCTGTCCATGTCGCTCATGCAGCGGGACTTCGTCAAGGCAGCCCAGTACATGGGCGTCCCGCCGCGGCGGATCGTGTGGCGGCACCTGGTCCCCAACATCGGCTCCCTGCTGGTTCTGGACATCACCCGCGGTGTCACCGGAGCCATCCTTGCGGAAGTCGCCTTTTCCTTCATCGGCATCGGCATCAAGGTTCCGGACGTCAGCCTCGGCGTGCTGATCGGCGGTGCGACCTCCCAGGTCCAGACGTTCCCCTGGATGTTCTGGGTACCCCTGACGGTGATGTTCCTCCTCACCGGTTCCCTGGCGATGATGAACGACGGCCTGCGGGATGCCTTCGACCCCAGTTCCAGTTCCTCGGGCAAAGCCAGGAAAACCAAAGCCCGGAGAATCAGTGCAGAGACGGCAACCATGAAGAAGAAGGCGTCATGAGCAGCGAAACCACTGCCGGGCCGGCAGAGTCCACCGGGTCACCGGTTGAGCGGCTGCACATCGCGGGGCTCCACGCGGCAACGGATGCCGTGCTGTCCGTCCGGGACCTCAACGTCCGCTTCAACACCGAAAACGGCGTGGTGCATGCCGTCCGCGGTGTTGACTTTGACCTCCTGCCCGGCAAGACGCTGGGCATTGTGGGGGAGTCCGGCTCGGGAAAATCCGTGACGTCCCTGGCCATCATGGGGCTGCTGCCCGCCACGGCCGAGATTTCCGGCTCCGTGAGGCTTAAGGGCCGCGAACTGCTGGGCCTCAGTGACAAGGCCATGTGCGAATACCGCGGCAACGAGCTGGCCATGGTCTTCCAGGACCCCCTCTCGTCCCTGACGCCCGTCTACACCGTGGGCACCCAGATCACCGAAGCGCTCACCATCCACAACCCCACCATGAGCAGGCAGGCCAAAGAAGCCCGCGCCGTCGAACTCCTGGCCATGGTGGGGATCCCCAGCCCCAAGGACAGGCTGCGAGCCTTCCCGCACGAATTCTCCGGCGGCATGCGCCAGCGCGTGATGATTGCCATTGCCATTGCCAACAATCCGCGGGTCCTCATTGCGGACGAGCCGACGACGGCCCTGGACGTCACCATCCAGGCGCAGGTCCTGGAGGTTCTCCACACGGCGCAGGAGGAAACGGGCGCCGCCGTCGTCATGATCACGCACGATCTGGGCGTCGTGGCTGGCATGGCCGACGAGATCATGGTGATGTACGCCGGCAAGCCGGTGGAGACCGGCGAGGTTGACGAGATCTACTACAACCCGCGGATGCCGTACACGATGGGGCTGCTGGGCGCGGTTCCCAGGGTGGATGTGGCGGAAAAGACGTCCCTGGTGCCCATTGAGGGTATGCCGCCCAACCTGCTCCACCAGCCCACCGGCTGCTCCTTCGCTCCGCGTTGCCCGCTGGTCGCGGACGCCTGCCTGGCCGGGGAACCGGCTTTGGCCCCGGTGGCGGGAGGGGCCCAGCACCGGGCCGCGTGCATCAAGGCGGAATCGCTCGGGGGCGCAGACGTAGACGTGCAGGACGTGTTTGCCGCCCCGCCGGTTCCGGTGTCGCGCTTCGACTCCATCCCCCGGACCGAACGCTCAACCGTGCTGCAGCTCAAGGATGTCCGCAAGCACTTCCCGCTGACCAGGGGTGCTTTGTTCAAGCGCCGCATCGGCACCGTCAAGGCCGTGGACGGCCTGAGCTTTGATATCCGCGAGGGTGAATGCTTTTCCATCGTGGGGGAGTCCGGCTCGGGAAAGACCACCACCCTCCTGGAAATCATGGAGTTCCACAAGGACCAGGACGGCGAGGTGGTGATCGGCGGGATCAGCAACAAGCAGGCCGTCGATGCCAAAACCAAGAGCGCCATGCGGCGGGAACTGCAAATGGTGTTCCAGGACCCCACCGGGGCGCTGGACCCCCGGTTCACGGTCTACGAGGTGCTCGCCGAGCCGCTCCAGAACGTGGGCATGGACAGGCCGGCCATCAGGAAGCGCATCATGGAACTGATGAAGCTCGTGGGACTGCAGCCGGACCACGTCAACCGCTTCCCCAACCAGTTCTCCGGCGGACAGCGGCAACGGATCGGGATAGCCCGGGCGCTTGCCGTCAACCCCAAGCTGGTGGTCCTGGACGAGCCCGTCTCAGCCCTCGACGTTTCCGTCCAGGCAGGCGTCATCAACCTCCTGGACAAGCTCCGCGCCGAGCTGGGCCTGAGCTACCTCCTGGTGGCCCATGATCTTTCGGTGGTCCGGCACATCTCCAACCGGGTAGCCGTCATGTACCTGGGCAAGATCGTGGAAATCGGCGAGGTGGACCGGGTTTTCGACAACCCGCGCCACCCCTACACCCGGGCCCTCCTCTCCGCCATCCCGGTACCCGATCCCCAGCTGGAGCGCACCCGCGAACGCATCATCCTCCAGGGCGACCTGCCCTCGCCCCTGGATGCGCCGAAAGGCTGCAACTTCGCCACGCGGTGTCCCGTCTTCGCTGCACTTCCGCCGGCGAAGCAGGAAAAGTGCCTCACATTGGAGCCGCCGCTGGAACCCGTCGCACCATCGGCGGCCACGCAGGCCCTGGAAGCGGCTCCTGTACCCTCTCCGGACCAGCGCTTTGCCTGCTTTTTCCCGGACGGGGAACTGGACGAAGACATGCTGGTGGTCCACGAACCGGCGGACCACCATGCGCCCTAGGATTATCCGACCCATCACAAGCACCACCACTAGCAACAACGAAGGGAAAACCATGAGGAATCTGACCAGGATCGGCGGAGCTGCGGCCATTGCTGCAACTCTGGCGCTGACGGCCTGTGGCGGTGGTGGCGGTGCCACCGGGCCCGAGACGGCCAAAGGCCAGGAGGCAGGCAGCGACCTGTCCAAGCTCATCAGCATCAACGAGAAGCCGGCAGCCGATCTTGAGCAGGGCGGAAAGGTCACCCTTCCGCTACGGAGCATTGGTCCTGTTTTCAACGGGTTTTCAAATACCGGCAATAACGCAGATAACACGGCCTTGCACCGGCCCATTGATGGAGCGGGAACTTGGGGATGCTGGAGCTTCAACTTCGAAGGTGAAGTCAGTCCTAACAAGGACTTTTGCGAGTCAGTAGACAGCAAAGTTGAGGATGGCAAGCAGACCATTACTATCAAGGTCAACGAAAAGGCCACCTATAACGACGGCACCCCAATTGACGTTAAGGCGTTCCGAAACACTTGGAACATCTTGAAAAGCCCCGATGCAGGCTACGACATTGTAAGTTCGGGCAATTACGGTTTCGTTGAGTCGGTGGAAGCCGGCTCTGACGATAAAGAAGTAATCGTCAAGACCAGCCAGCCCGTCTACCCCTTGGATTCATTGTTCACCGGGCTTATCCATCCCGCTGTCAACACCCCGGAGATCTTCAACGAGGGCTTCAACGGCGAGCTCCATCCCGAATGGATGGCTGGACCCTTCAAGGTCGACCAGTACGATGCGGCCGCTAAGACTATAACGCTGGTGCCGAACGACAAGTGGTGGGGCAACAAGCCAGTTCTCGATAGCGTGGTGTTCCGTCAACTTGAGTTGAGCGCGCAGGTGCCAGCCTTCAAGAATGGAGAGATAGATGGAATGGAAGCTAACACCATCAGTCTTTACAAGCAGTTGGAGGGCAGTAACAATTCCGAGGTGCGCCGCGGCCAGCGCCTCTTCGCAGGCGGCATCAACATCAATGCCCAAAGAATCACAGATACAGCAGTCCGCAAGGCGATCTTCGCGGCAGTGGACCGCGAGGCCCTTCGCAATGTGCGCTTCAACGGCCTGAACTGGGAGGAACCCAGCTCCGGCTCCATGATGCTGCTGCCGTTCTCCGAGTACTACCAGGACAACTACCCCGTTAAGGAAACCGGACCGGACGCTGCCAAGAAGGTCCTTACGGAGGCTGGTTACACTGCTAACTCGGCCGGCATCATGGAAAAAGACGGAGTGCCCGTTTCCTTCAAAGTAGCTAACTTCGGCGATGACCCCACCACAACGGCGACTGCAACCACTCTTGCTGACCAGCTTAAGAAAGCAGGTATGGATGTGGGAATTGCTCAGCACGGTTCCGCTGATTTTGGAAAGATCATGGGTTCGCGTGAGTTCGACTTAAGTCTCTCGGGCTACACAGTAAGCGCGGACGCGACCGAAGCGGTCAAGCAGTTCTATGACTCGAAGACTAACGTAAACGGTTTAGGTGATGCCGACCTTGATGCAGAAATTGCAAAGTTGGCCTCTATTGAGGATGACGCCGAACGCAACAAGGCAGCAATGGAAGTCGAGCGTAAGCATATGGAGAAGTACTTTTCCATGGCCGTAATCTTCAACGGCCCGCAGATCTCCTTCGTCCGCACCGGCCTGGCCAACTACGGCCCGTCCTTGTTCCAGAGCCTGTCCCTGGTTCCGGACTGGACCACGCTGGGCTGGGTAAAGAAGTAGGCTTCCCCACGCAGTGATATGAAGGCCGGCATCCCTGGAACCAGGGGTGCCGGCCTTCGCATGCCCGGATATGCTTCCGGTGATGATTTTGTTGATGGCCACCTATTCGAGAATGTTCGCCCCAGCCTTCGTGCTGTTGGCAGTGGTCCTCTTGGGAGGGCTCGAGGCGCGGCTCGGTGTGCTTGGCTCGATGATTCTTGCGGCAGCAATTGTCGGCCTCCCTGGTGTGACGTACAAAAAGTTTCCCCTTTTCGCTGGCGCGTTAGGTCTGCAGCTTGAGTGGCGAACCAAGGTGGTAGTCGTCCAGACGCTGATGGGTGCTGCCGCCTGCGTCTTGTTGCAAGTACCGGAACCTGTTTCTGCCACTGTCGTTGGCCTGGTCGCCGGCAATTCGGCGTTGGCGGTCGCCAGATTCAAACTGAACGCCTCAGCCCATGTCTCGGTGCTTACTTTTGCTGTCCTTTGGGGAATTGCTGTATTCGGACCCCTTTGTGCTTATCTTCTGGTGCTTGTCCCGATAATGCTGGTGAGCCGAACAACCCTGCGTGAGCACAGTTGGGGAGAAGGCTTTGCCGGCTTGGTGGTGGGAGGTGCCGCATTTGCCTGTTTCGTTGGGGCGAACAATGTGGATCTCCTGCTCTGAAGGACTCCTGCAGGGGGATCACTAGAAGCCAGCAGTATCTGCAGGGGCACTGAGGGGAGCTGCGGAGTAGCGTAGTCCCATGACCGGGACTGAAGCTGCACCGCGAACCATCCGTACCGCCGTCGTCGGATACGGCCTGGCAGGGAGCGTCTTCCATGCGCCGCTGATCGCGTCGGACGGCAGTTACTCCCTGGACATTATCGCCACGTCCGACGGCGGCAGGCAGGCGGCTGCCACGGCCCGCTTTCCGCGGGTGAAGACGGTGCCGGACGGTCCGGCCGTGCTGAAGCGCGCCGATGACCTGGACCTCGTAGTGCTGGCAACACCGCCGGCCACCCATTACCCGTTGGCCAAAGCTGCCCTGGAGGCGGGGCTGGACGTGGTGGTGGACAAGCCGTTCACGGTCACCAGCGCCGAGGGCCGGGAACTGGTTGAGCTCGCCGGGGAACTTGGCAGGGTGCTGACGGTATTCCAGAACCGCAGGTGGGACGGCGATTACCTGACCCTGCGCAAGCTGCTGGCGGTAGAGGCTGTGGGTACCGTGACGAGGTTCGAGTCGCGTTTTGAGCGCTGGTCCCCGATTATCGCGAAAGCCTGGAAGGCACGCGCCACGGCGACCGAGGGGGGCGGTGCGCTGTACGACCTGGGCAGCCACCTGATCGACCAGGCCCTCCAGCTTTTCGGCCCGGCATCAGTGGTCCATGCGGAGTTGCGGGCGCGGAGGTCGGACGAACGCGCTGAGGACGACGTGTTCCTGGTGCTGCGGCACGAGACCGGGGTGCTGAGCCACCTCACGATGAACATGCTGTGCGCGCAGCAGGCCCCGCGGTTCCGCGTCCTCGGTTCCGTTGGAGGCTATACCAAGCACGGTGTGGACCCCCAGGAACCCTACATCGTGGCCGGCGGCAGCCCGCTGGACGAGGAGTACGGTGTGGAAGCGCCGGAATGGGCAGGGCTCCTGGGCCGTGATGGCCACCTGGACGCCCTGCCCACCGAGCGCGGCGCCTATCCCGAGTTCTACCGGCTCCTCGCAAACAAAATCCTCGACGGCGGCGCTGCGTCCAGCCTGCCCCTCCCCGTAGACCCTCAGGATGCCATTGAGTCCTTAAGAATCATTGAACAAGCACGCGAACTGGCGTAGGACTGCTACGCAGAGACCAGTTCGTGCCAGTCCGCTACGAGCGGCAGGTTGTGGGCCTCGGACACGGAGTGGTGCGCCACGTGGCCGGCGGCGATGTTGAGACCTGCGGCCAGGGCGGGATCCCGGTCGAAGGCGGCCTTGACGCCCAGGTTTGCCAGGGCAACGGCGTACCGCAGGGTGACGTTGGTCAGCGCGTAGGTGGAGGTGTTGGGCACGGCGCCGGGCATGTTGGCCACGCAGTAGAAGATGGTGTTGTGGACCTTGTAGGTGGGTTCCTGGTGCGTGGTGGGGTGGGTGTCCTCGAAGCAGCCGCCCTGGTCCACGGCGATGTCCACCAGGACCGAGCCGGGCTTCATGCGGGCCACGAGGTCGTTGGTGACCAGCTTGGGCGCCTTGGCGCCGGGGATCAGGACGGAGCCGATCACCAGGTCGGCGTCCACCACGGACTTTTCGATCTCGTACTTGTTCGAGGCCACGGTCTTGAGCCGGCCCTGGTACTGGGCGTCCAGTTCGCGCAGCCGGTGGATGTTGATGTCCATGATGGTGACGTCGGCGCCGAGGCCCAGGGCCATGGCTGCTGCGTTGGTGCCGGCAACGCCTGCACCGAGGACCACTACCTTGGCGGGGCGGACGCCGGGGACGCCGCCCAGCAGGATGCCCTTGCCGCCGGCGGGGGCCATCAGCGAGGAGGCGCCCACCTGGACGGAGAGGCGGCCGGCCACCTCGGACATCGGGGCGAGGAGCGGCAGGCTCCGGCCTTCCTGGACGGTTTCGTACGCGATGGCGGTGACGCCGGAGTTAATGAGCTCCCGGGTCAGTTCGGGCTCGGCCGCGAGGTGGAGGTAGGTGAAGAGGATCAGGCCCTTGCGGAACCGGTGGTACTCGGCCTTGATGGGCTCCTTGACCTTCATCACCATGTCCGCGCGGGCCCAGACGTCGTCCGCCTCGTTCACGATCTCGGCGCCGGCGATCGAGTATTCCTCGTCGGTGATGCCTGAACCGAGGCCCGCGCCGCGCTCCACGAGGACGGTGTGGCCGTGGGTGCGGAACTCGTGAACACCGGCGGCGGTGATGGCCACCCGGAATTCGTTGTTCTTGATTTCTTTGGGGACGCCGATGATCATCGTGGGCTCCAGGTTCTCGGCCGGATCAGCCGGAAAGTGCGGAAGGATTCTGTATTTCCACGATAAATCCGGTTGTGAGCCAGCCGACATGGCTGCAGTGCGGGACCCTGAGGGGAACCGCGTGATTCCGCGGTTTTTGCTGGGGTGGGATCGACACTTGTCGAGTCCCGGAGCGTCAGGTGTCGCCTCCTGTCCGTTCGGCTCGGCAGCTTCCCAGGCAGTACTGTTGGCCCATGCAGCAGCAGGGTGTGGAGCAACTCGTGGAGCAGGTGGCGCAGAAGCTGGGCCGTGGGCTTTCGCTGGAGGACCTGGACGGGGTGCTGCTCGCCTACAGCTCCAACCAGTCCCACGCTGACCGCGTGCGTGTGAACTTTCTGCTGAGCAAGAAGGTGCCGGCGGACGTGAGCGCGTGGCAGCTCTCGCACGGCATCGCAACGGCCGTCCGGCCTGTGGTGGTCCCCGCCAACGAGGACCTGGGCATGCTGGGCCGGGTGTGCGTTCCATTGATGGTGCGCGGCTTCCGCGTGGGGTACCTGTGGGTGCAGCAGGACAGCGTGGAGGAAAGCCCGACGGCGATCCTCACCCAGCTACCAGGCGTCAACCATGAACTGGAGATGCTGTCAGGGCTGCTGCTTGATTCCAACACCGCGGAATCCGAGTATCGGCGCGCTCGCGAGCGTGAGTTCCTGGCAGCGTGCGCCGGCGAACCGAACGCGGTGGCCGCCGTGGCCGGGTGGAAGGAAGTCCAGGGCCGGGGGCCGTGGCAGGTGGTCACGGTGCTGGACGCGGACGGCTGGGCGGCCGGGCCGGATCCGATTGCTTCCACGCTGATCCACCGCTCAACTGCCCTGCAGGCCACGGTGGGGGTGGACGCCGTACTGTTCAGTGCCGGCACCGAAACGCATTCGGTGGTGTTGTTCCGCGAATCGACGGGGCGGGCAAACCACGCCCAGGTCCTGGTGCACTACCAGCTGGAGCTGGCCAAACGGTCGGGCCGACCGGTCCACCGCATCATTCTGGGCATCAGTGAAGGCTTCGGGCGCACCCGCCAGCTGGCGGAGGCGTACCGGCAGTCAAAGATGGCGGCGCAGGCCGCGGCGGTGGACCCGCAGCTGGGAGAGCTGGTGGATTGCCGGGCCGCAGGGGTTTACCAGTTGCTGGCGTCGGCGGGGGGAGGGGTTGGCGCCTGGGCGGACTCAGGCTCCGTCTACTTCCGGATGCTGGAGGACCACGACCGCAACGGCGAACTGATTCCGGTCCTGGAGCTCCTGTATGACAACGACGGGTCAGTCCAGGATGTGGCCGCCAAGCTCCACCTGCACCGCAGCAGCATCTACAACCGGCTGGGCAGGATCCGCCAGCTCCTGGGTGTGGACCCGCTCAAGGGGCTGCCCCGCCTGGAGCTCCATGCCGCGTTAAAGATGCGCCGCTGGTCGGCCCGCCCCAGGATCTAGCCCCGGAACGTAGTCCCCAGGATCTAGCCTTCCCGAACCTCCTGGTCCGGCGCTTCCTGGCCGCCGGCCTTCTTCCGGGCATCTTTCTTTTGCTGCTCCACTTTCTGCCGCTCCAGCCAAGCCAGGATGGCGGCCAGGGGAATGCGCCGGTGGCTGCCGCGGTACTCCACCGGGATCTCGCCGCGGTCCGTCATGTTGCGTAGGTACGTGCGCGAGATTCCGGCCAGCTCTGCGGCTTTGGACGTTGTCAGCATTTCCTCGACGCTGCTGACGGTCACCGCTTCGCCACGGCTGAACCGGTGAAGGAGATCGACGACGGCGTCCCTCGCCAGGGGCGGCAGCCGGTGGACAGTGCCATCCACAAAGACGGTGATGTCATCGCTGCCCGCGAGTGCCTGGTTTAGCTTGTGGGCGTCTTCCGGGGGAAGGGCGCCTGTCATCCGGGGAGCTATCAGTGCCATCATTTCAGCCTACCCGGGCCCTGCCGCCGCGGGAGGTATGCTCGGCTGATGGTATTGAGTGGCGGCCGCGACGTGGAATACAACGGCCTGCGGGGCCGGCTGTACGCTTCCGCCGGGCCTGCGGACGCTGCGCCCCGGACCGGTGCGAGGCCCGCCTACGTGCTGCTCCATGGCATCGGGGTCTCCCACCGCTACCTTGCCCGGCTGCACGTGGAACTGGCCAAGGGCGCGGATGTCTACTCCTTCGATCTGCCGGGATTCGGTGCGTCGACGCGTCCCCGGCGGCAGCTGCAGGTGGCTGACTTCGCCGCGTTCGTGACCGGCGTCCTCACTGAAGCAGGGGTCCGAAGTGTTGTGCCCGTGGGCCATTCCATGGGCGCCCAATTCGCGGTGGAGATGGCACTGCAGGCACCGGACCTGGTGGCCGGGGCAGTCCTGATGGGCCCCGTGGTGGACACAGCCCGGAAGTCGGTGGCTGCGCAGGCGCTGGCGCTCACCCGCGACGCACTGTTCAGTGAATCGCTGATTTCCAACATCATCGTGTTCGGTGACTACTTCCGCGCAGGCCCGCGGTGGTACCTGACGGAGCTGCCGGTGATGATGGAGTACCCGCTGGAGGAGAAACTGGCCGCGGTCCACCAGCCGGTGCTGGTGCTGCGCGGCGGCAAGGACCCCATCGCCCGCCGCCCGTGGTGTGACACGCTGGCGGAGGCCGCTCCACAGGGCACGGTGGCGGAGATTCCGGGGCAGGGCCACGTCGTCCAGTACACCGCGCCGGAGACCGCCGCCGAAACAATCAGCGGCTGGGTCCGGGCGGTGGACGGGTTCGGCGTCACGGCCTGATGGCCGCGCCGGCGGTTTAGAGACCGAGTTCTTCCAGGACCGGCAGTTTCTCCCGGACCCAGGCCCGGGCCTCGGTGGCGCTCGGTGCGGACAGCGCCAGCTTGGCCAGCTGCTGAGCCTCCGAAAGAGTCACCGTCTTCAGGACCGCGGCGACGGCCGCGAGGGAACGCGCCGTCATGGACAGGGTGGCCACGCCCAACCCGGTAAGGACGACGGCGAGGGCGGGGTCGGCCGCGGCCTCACCACAGACGCCCACGGGTTTGTTGCTGCCTTCCGCACGGGACCCTTCGACGGTCAGCCCCACCAGGCGCAGGACGGCCGGCTGCCACGGCGTGTTCAGGTTGGCGAGGGGGCCAAGCTGGCGGTCCGCCGCCATGGCGTACTGCGTGAGGTCGTTGGTGCCCAGGCTGGCGAAGCCCACTTCCCGGAGGATCGCTTCCGCGGTCAGGGCTGCGGAGGGAACCTCCACCATCACCCCGGGGGTCTTGATGCCGGCGTCCGCGCACATCGAGGCGAAGCGCGCGGCTTCCTCGGCGGTGGAAATCATGGGTGCCATCACCCACACGTCCGCCTCGGACTGCTTTTCGGCCAATGCGATCGCTTCCAGCTGGCGGTCCAGCACGCCCGGCGTGGTGAAGTCCGTGCGGTAGCCGCGGACACCCAGGGCAGGGTTGGGCTCCGTGGAGTCTGTCAGGAACGGCAGCGGCTTGTCCGCGCCGGCGTCGAGCGTGCGCAGGACCACTTTCTTGCCCGGGAAGGCATCAAAGACCTTCTTGTAGGCGAGGGCCTGTTCTTCAACGCTGGGTTCGGTGTCCCGTTCCAGGAAGCAGAACTCGGTGCGGAACAGCCCCACGCCCTGGGCGCCAAGTTTGGCGGCCGCCTCGGCATCCTTGCCGCCGCCCACGTTGGCGAGCAGCGGGACCAGGTGGCCGTCCGCCGTCGCTCCCGTGCCGCTGAACTCGGCCAGCAGGGAAGCCGTGGCCGCCCAGGCCTCTGCTGCAGCGCGAAGGGGCTCGTCAGGCTCGGAAGTCACAGCCCCGGCTGCGCCGTCCAAGTACACTTCCGTGCCGTCCGGGAGTTCATCCACGCCGACTGCGGCCACAACGGCGGGCAGGCCGAGGGACCGGGCGATGATGGCGGTGTGAGACTGCGGGCCGCCGCCTGCGGTGACAAGGGCCAGGACCTTGTTCGGGTCCAGCGTGGCGGTGTCGGCGGGCGCCAGGTCCTCGGCCACCAGGATGAAGGGGCTGTTGGAGGCCGGGATGCCCGGCGCGGGCACACCGCGCAGTTCGGCGACTATCCGGGCGCGGACGTCCAGGACGTCGGTGGCGCGCTCGGCCATGTAGCCGCCGAGGTTGTGGAGCATTTCGGAAACGGAGGAACCGGACTCCCAGATGGCACGCTCCGCGGACGTCCCGCGGGCAACAAGCTTGGCCGCACCCTTGATCAGCATGGTGTCCTTGGCCATCAGTGCGGTGGCTTCCAGGACGGCCTTGCCGTCACCCGTGGCGTGGGCCGCACGGGCCTTCAGTTCGTCGTGAACGGCCTGGGAGGCCGCTTTCAGTGCTGCGGTGGCTTCCTCTGGCGTGGTGCCTGCCGGGAGCTGTTCGCCGGCGGGAGGTTCGCTGATCGGTTTGGGCATCTGGCGGATGGTGCCGATGACGCGGCCTGGGCTGACGCCTACTCCTGGGAAGTTCTGCACTGAAGGTCCTCATTCTCTGCCGGTAGCCAGGCGCGTCAGGATAACCGGCGCCGTGCCGGGTCCACCAGGGACTGCTACGTCCGGAGGCGGGAAACGTGCCTGAAAAAATTGTATGTGATTCAGTTCATATAGCAATGCTATAGGTGCTAGGGTAGCGGTTATGAGTTTGGATGGCCAGCTTCCCCCCAAGATGCGGCTGCTGCGTGCTGCCGCGGAGCTGCTTGCCAACTCCGGGGGAGCAGCCGTCTCCACCCGTCAGATCACGCAGCTGGCGGGGGTTACAGCTCCCACTCTGTACCACCACTTCGGTGACAAGGAAGGTCTTTTCGACGCCGTCGTCGCCGCGGGATTCGAAGAATATGTCGCGGGCGAAAGGGATTTCGCCCCCTCCGGACAGCCGCTCGAGGATATCCGGAGAATGTGGGACAACCACGTCCAGTTCGGGCTCAACCAGCCGGAGCTGTACCTGGTGATGTTCGGCAACATCCGCCCGGAAAGCCGCCCCGCCATCGTTGCCGATGCCGAGGCACTGATGGAGGAGATGCTGAACAAGGCAGCGGCGGCGGGCCAGCTGAACGTCCAGCCACGGGAAGCGGCCAGGTCCATCCTGGCGGCCAACGTGGGCGTGACGCTGATGCTGATTGCGGAGCCCGCCTCCGAACGGAACCTCGAACTGTCCACCATGACCCGGGACGCCATGATTTTCGCGGTGTCCGCCGAGCCCGCCAGCGGCACGGCCCCGGGTGACACCGGGAAATCCTCGGTGGTGGTGGCTGCGATCGCCCTGAACGCCGCACTTCAGGCCTCGCACTCAGACCAGCTCTCCAGCTCGGAACTCAAACTCTTCCTCGAATGGCTGCACCGGATCTCCACCAGCCCGGCGTGAGCCAGCACCACTTTGGCGGTACCCCCGTTCCACCAGCAGTACGTCGTCGTAATCAACGGACCATCCTGCGGAGCAGCAGGAATGACGGTTAGGAAATCACATGGCAACAGAGACAGTTGCAAAACCCCGCACCAGCATGCGGGTTGGCGTCCAGAAATTCGGGACGTTCCTGTCCGGAATGATCATGCCCAACATCGGCGCCTTCATCGCCTGGGGCATCATCACGGCCCTCTTCATCGAAAAGGGCTGGCTGCCGGTTCCACAACTGGGTGGCTTCGGCGAGACAGACGGTGTGAAGAACATCGGCCTTGTGGGGCCGATGATCACGTACCTGCTGCCGCTCCTGATCGGCTACACCGGCGGCAAGATGGTCTATGACGTCCGTGGCGGCGTGGTGGGTGCCATCGGCACCATGGGCGTGATTGTTGGCGCCGGCATCCCGATGTTCATCGGCGCCATGATCATGGGCCCGCTGGGCGGCTGGACCATGAAGAAGATCGACTCGATCTGGGACGGCAAGATCCGCCCCGGCTTCGAGATGCTGGTCAACAACTTCTCCGCCGGTATCTGGGGCGCGCTGCTGGCCATGCTTGGCTTCTACGCAATTGCGCCGGTGGTGTCCGCCTTCAGCGCCGGGGCCGGGAACGTGGTGCAGTTCCTGGTGAACAACGGCCTGCTCCCGCTGACCAGCATCTTTATCGAACCGGCCAAAGTGCTGTTCCTCAACAACGCCATCAACCATGGCGTGCTGACGCCGCTCGGAGTGCAGCAGTCCCTGGAGCAGGGCAAGTCCATCCTGTTCCTGCTGGAGGCCAACCCCGGTCCGGGCCTGGGCATCCTGCTTGCGTACATGTTCTTCGGCCGCGGCGCCGCCAAGGCCTCCGCTCCGGGTGCCGCGATCATCCATTTCTTCGGCGGCATCCACGAAATCTACTTCCCGTACGTGCTGATGCGTCCGCTGCTCATCCTGGCGGCCATCGCCGGCGGCATGACGGGCATCGCCACGCTCGCCATCACCAACTCCGGCCTGGTGGCGCCTGCCGCGCCGGGTTCCATTTTCGCGGTGCTCGCCCAGACCTCCCGGGACAGCTACGTGGGCGTGATCCTGGCGGTCCTGCTTGCCACGGCGGCGTCTTTCCTGGTGGCCTCGGTCATCATGAAGACCACCAAGCACAGCGATGAGGTTGACCTGAACGATGCCACCTCGCGCATGGAGCAGATGAAGGGCAAGAAGAGCTCCGTTGCTTCCACCCTCACGGGTGCCGGCGCAGGTGCTGCCGCCGGCGGCGGCGTGGGCGTGCTCGCCGGACCGGTGCGGAACATCGTGTTCGCGTGCGACGCCGGCATGGGCTCCAGTGCCATGGGCGCCTCCGTACTGCGGAACAAGATCAAGGCGGCCGGCTTCCCCGACGTCAAGGTCACCAACGCCTCCATCGCCAACCTCAACGACAGCTACGACGTGGTGGTCACGCACCAGGACCTGACCGAACGCGCCAAGCCCGCCACTTCAAGTGCCGTGCACTACTCCGTTGACAACTTCATGAACAGCCCCCGCTACGACGAAATCGTGGAGCTGGTCAGGGGGAGCAACACCGGCGGCGCCGCGGCAGCCGAAGGGCAGGACGCCGGTGCGGGAACGCCCGGCGGAGCCTCCGCATCCGGCCCCGCAACGGCGGTAGCGGCAGGAACGGTAGCCGGCGGAACCGCTGCCGGCACCGCTGAAACCCAGGCAGCAGGCAACTCCGAAATCCTCGCCCGCGAGAGCGTGATCCTCACCGGCTCAGCCACCACCCGGGACGCCGCCATTGACGAAGCCGGCCGGCTCCTGCTGGCCCGCGGCGCAGTGGATGAAGGCTACATCGCGGCCATGCACGAACGCGAGGAATCGGTGTCCACCTACATGGGCAGCTACCTCGCTATCCCGCACGGGACCAACGCAGCGAAGGACCACATCCGCAAGTCCGCGGTGTCGGTGATCCGCTACCCCGAAGGCATCGACTGGAACGGCAAGCAGGTCAAATTCGTGGTGGGTGTCGCCGGCATCAACAACGAACACCTGCACATCCTGTCCTCCATCGCGAAGGTCTTCACCAACAAGGAACAGGTGGCCCGGCTGGAGGCTGCCACGTCCGAGGACGAAGTCCTGGAGCTCTTCGGAAAGGTCAACGCATAGTGAAGGCAGTACATTTTGGTGCCGGAAACATCGGCCGCGGCTTCGTGGGCCTGCTCCTGCATGACGCTGGCTACGAGGTGGTGTTCGCGGACGTCGCGGACGCCCTGATCGGGCAACTGGCGGCGGCGGACAGCTACGCGGTCCACGAAGTGGGGGAGAATCCCGCGGTGCGGAAGGTCAACAACTTCCGGGCACTGAACTCCAACACCCAGGAAGCGGAGCTCGTCAAAGAGATCGCGACGGCGGACATCGTCACCACCGCGGTGGGCCCGCACGTCCTGAAGTTCGTGGCGCCCGTGATCGCCCGGGGCATCGTTGCAAGGGGCGCGGAACTCGCTCCGCTGCAGGTCATGGCCTGCGAGAACGCGATCAACGCCACGGACATCCTGGCCAAGGAAGTGGCTTCCCAGCCGGGGGCCGCCGCCGGGGCGCTGGACGGCAAGGCAGTGTTCGCCAACACCGCGGTGGACCGGATCGTCCCCAACCAGGAAGCTGGCCAGGGCCTGGATGTCACGGTTGAGACGTTCTATGAGTGGGTCATCGACCGGACAGCGTTCCAGGGGGCGGCCCCGGTGATTCCGGGTGCCACCTTCGTGGACGAGCTCTCGCCGTACATTGAGCGGAAGCTGTTCACGGTGAACACCGGGCACGCCTCTGCCGCCTACTTCGGGTTCGAGGCCGGACTGGAAAAGATCTCCGATGCCATGGCGGACCAGGATGTTGCCGAGGACGTCCGGGCGGTGCTGGAGGAGACCAAGCAGCTGCTGGTGTCCAAGCACGGTTTCAGCAACGATGAGCAGGAAGCCTACGTCCAGAAGATCCTGGTCCGGTTCTCCAATCCGTATCTGCCGGACACGGTGAACCGGGTGGGCCGGGCGCCCCTGAGGAAACTCAGCAGGCACGAGCGGTTCATCGGGCCTGCCGCCGAGCTCGCCGAACGCGGCGTGGTACCTGAGGCGCTCCTCGGTGCGATCGCCGCGGCGCTGCGCTTCAACGACCCCGCGGACGTCGAGGTGACGGAGCTGGCTGCCATCCTCGCCTCGGCCGGCGCGGCGGACGCAACCGCCAGGATCACGGGCCTGGAGCCCGGCCACCCGCTGTTCAACGCCGTCTCCACCCTGGTGGAGGAGCGGCAGGCAGAGGTGGCGCGCACCCCCGTCTGACCCAAAGGTCCCACTCCA